>QEUR01000063.1 GCA_003577095.1 Acidobacteriota bacterium | reverse complement strand
GGTCAACCTGGGGACCGGCACGGTCGATGAGAGGTTCGCGCCGGTGGTCCGCGCCTTCACGGACGCCCTGCGCGCCCAGCGGGTGCAGGGACACCAGCTGGACGTGCGCGAGAACGTCAAGTTCGAGGGACGGGCCCTGGCCTGGTGGGTGCACGAGCGCTACCCCGGGGTGGGCGTCTGCCTGGCGCTGGAGTTCAAGAAGACCTTCATGGACGAGTGGACCGGCGAGCCGGACCGGGAGCACCTGCAGCAGCTGCAGGAGGCGCTGGCGGCGACCCACGGGCCGGTGCTCGAGGCGCTCGGCGAGCTGGGCGCGGTGTGATCGGCGATCCGTCGGTCGGCCTGAGCGCCGAGGACCTCGCCGTCGACCACACCCTGGCGATGCTCTCCGCCGGCATCCGGTTCATCCTCGACGTGACCCCGGTCGACGCCGAGGAGCAGCGTGCGCAGTTCCTGGCCGGCACCGTCGAGGAACCGGTGTTCAGCTACCGCGAGCCCGACGCCGACCCCGACGTCGTCGACGCGCAGCTGGACCAGCTCGCCCTGGACCAGGTCTCCGACCCCACGCTGGCGGACCTGCTGCGCGGCAAGCACCGGGAGATGAAGCTGCAGCTGGAGATGCTGCGGGCCCGGGGCACCGACGACTTCCGCCAGCTCTCGGTCGAGCTCTACGGCGCCGTGGGCCCCACCCTGCGCGCGCAGGCCGAGGACCTGCTCGCGCGGCTGGACGTGGGCGGCCAGCCCGGTGACATGCTGACCGCGGCCGAGTTCCTCGCCCTCGCCGAGGCCGAGATCGAGGCCTACCGGCTGGACGATCCCGACGTCGGGATCCACGCGGAGGTCAGGCCCGACGTCAGCGGCGTCCTCGTGGAGGGCGACACCCTGCTCATCAGCGAGGCCGCGAGCATCGCCGCAGCCCGCGGTCAGGCCCTGGTCCAGCACGAGGTCGGCACCCACCTGGTCACCCAGGTCAACGGCGCCGGACAGCCGGTGAGGACGCTCGGTGAAGGTCTGGCGGGGTACGACGAGAGCCAGGAGGGACTGGCCGTGCTGGCCGAGGTCGGGTGCGGGGGACTGACCCCGTTCCGGCTGCGCCAGCTGGCCGCGCGGGTGCTCACCGTCCACCGGATGCTCGCGGGTGCCTCGTTCCGCCAGGCCCACGCCGCCCTCCTCGAGGACGGCGTCCCGGCGGGCACGGCCTACACCACCGTCATGCGCGTCTACCGCTCCGGCGGCCTGACCAAGGACGCGATCTACCTGCGTGGGTTGCTCGACCTGCGCGGCCACCTGGCCGAGGGCGGCAGCCTCGACCTGCTGTTCCTCGGCAAGTTCGCGCTCCGGGATCTCCCCCTGGTGCGGGACCTGCACGAGCGGGGACTGCTGCGCCCCGCCCGCCTCACCCCCCGATGGCTGCGCGACCCGCGCGCCATCACCCGGCTCCGCGAGGTCGCGGAGACCGACGACCTCACCACCCTCACGAAAGGTCTGGGATGAAGATCGCCTTCGTCGTCAACGACGTCATGACCGAGAAGCCCGTCTACACCACCACCCGGCTGGCGATGACAGCCACCAACCAGGGGCACGAGGCCTGGCTGATGGGGATGGGTGACTTCGGTTACGAACCGGACGGCTCGCTGTCCGCCCGGGCCCGCGCGGGGGCGGAGAAGACCTACCGCTCGCTGGAGCGCTACCTCGAGGACGTGCAGAAGCCCGAGGAGGACGAGCAGATCCCGCTCAACGAGTTCGACGTCGTCATGCTCCGCAGCGACCCTGCCGACGACGCGGAGGGGTCGGCGTGGGCGAACAACGCCCTCGTCGGCTTCGGTGACCTCATCGCCTCCGGGGGCGTGCTGGTGGTCAACGACCCCGGCAGCCTGGCGACCGCGCTGTCCAAGGCCTACTTCCAGCACTTCCCCGAGGCCGTCCGGCCGCGGACCCTCATCTCGCGGGACCGTGCGCGGATCGAGGAGTTCGTCGAGGAGCTCGGTGGCAAGGCCGTGCTCAAGCCCCTCCAGGGCTCCGGCGGCTCCGGCGTCTTCATGGTCAACTCCAAGGAGTCGCCCAACCTCAACCAGATCATCGAGGCGATCGCCCGCGACGGGTACGTCGTGGTGCAGGAGTACCTGCCCCAGGCCAAGGACGGGGACGTGCGCATGTTCGTGATGAACGGTCTCCCGTTGAAGGTGGACGGCAAGTACGCCGCCTTCCGCCGCCGCAGCACCACCGAGGACATCCGTTCCAACATGTCCGCCGGCGGCAAGGCGGAGGCCGTGGAGGTCACCGACGAGATGCTCGCCCTGGTGGACGCCGTGCGGCCCAAGCTGGTGGCCGACGGCATGTTCATGGTCGGGCTCGACATCGTCGGCGACAAGCTGATGGAGGTCAACGTCTTCAGCCCGGGCGGGCTCGGCAGCTGCCAGAGCCTCTACGGCGTGGACTTCGCCCCCGCGGTCATCCAGGACCTCGAGCGCAAGGTGGCGATGCGGGCCCACTACGGCCGCGAGCTGGCCAACCTCTCCCTGGCCACGCTCTGAGGGGCGCCGGGTCCGGCAGACCGCTCCCGCGCCCCCGGGTGGCGGAATGGTCTGCCGGGCCCGGTCGTTCTAGGCTGTGAACCGACACGCCGGGGACTTCCTCGAGCGTGCCACGCGAACCACGGAGGTCCCATGGCCGTCAACCCGGTCTTCAACCGCATCGACAAGGAGGCGTCGCGCGGCGGCTACGCGGGCTTCGGCCAGCAGCAGCCGGGTGGCTACGCACCCCCGCAGGGCGCCCCGACCATCCCCGCCGGCTACCAGCCCGGCCCCAGCGAGACCCTGACCGACCAGCAGCTGCGCGACATGTACGCGCAGGCGCCGGCCGGCCCGGCACAGACCGGCCGGCTCACCCTGGACGACGTCGTCGTCAAGTCGCTCATGCTCTTCGGCGTGGTCCTCGCGGTCACCGCCGCGACCTGGGTCTACGTCGGTGCCCAGCCGGCCGTCGGGATGCCGCTGTGGCTGCTGGGCATGTTCGGCTCGCTGGCGCTGAGCTTCGCCATCGGCTTCTCGAAGAAGGTCAACGTCCCGCTGATCCTCGTGCACGCCGTGCTCCAGGGCCTCTTCCTGGGCGCGGTCAGCGTGACCTTCAACGCGACCTACCCCGGCGTGGTCACCACCGCGGTCGTGGCCACGATGGCGACCTTCGCGGGCATGTTCATCGCCTGGAAGTCCGGCTTCATCAGGGTCACCAGCAGGTCGCGCCGCATCTTCTCGATGATGGCGATGGGCTACCTGGTCTTCCTGCTCGTCAACATCGCCGCCTCGTTCATGGGCTTCGGCGACGGGTGGGGGATCTACGGCGGGCCGCTGGGCATCGTCGTCTCGCTGTTCGGCGTCGGCCTGGCCTCCTACTCGCTGGCCGTCGACTTCGACTCGATCGACCGCGCGGTCTCCGGCGGGGCGCCGGAGAAGTACTCCTGGCTGCTGGCCCACGGCCTGGTGGCCACGCTGGTGTGGCTCTACATCGAGTTCCTGCGGCTGTTCTCGATCCTGAGCAGCGACTGATGACCGGTCCCGGCCACGGAGACGTCGCCGGGGACGAGCTGGAGCGCGTGGTCCGGCGGTGGCAGCAGCTGCCGCTGGACCGCGCGCTCCCTGCTGTCCCGGGGGTGTCGGCGGCAGTCCAGGCGCTCGCGGACGCGGTCGCCGACGAGCAGGGTATGGAGCCGGCCACCGTCCCCGACCTGGGTCCCGGGGTGCTCATGGACCAGCTGCGGGTGATGGTGCACGACTGGCGGGCGGCCGGCCTGGACGAGGCCGACCTGGCCGCCCGGCTGACCGCCCTGCGCCGCGCCCTGCCCTGACCCTGGGGCGTCCTGACCCCGCCCGGCCCCTGGGGCCGGGGCGCGGCGTCAGGCCTGCCGCCCCTGCCGGCGGTAGGCCGAGGGCGGCACGCCGATCAGCGTCGTGAACGCCCGGCTCAGGTGCGCCTGGTCGGCGAAGCCCAGGTCGGCCGCCAGGGCTGCCAGGTCCTCACCCTGGCCGGCGTCGATCGCGGTGGCGGCGTCCTGCAGCCGGTAGCGCCGCAGCACCCACAGCGGCGAGGCACCCACGTACTGCCCGAACATCCGCTGCAGCGTGCGCGGCGAGACGTGCAGCCGCTCCGCGACGCCGGTCAGCGTCGTCTGCTCCCGCGCCCGCATCAGCTCCACCGCCCGCAGCACGGTGGCGTAGGCGTCGTCGTCCCGCACCCGCTCCAGCACCGGTGCCAGCAGCTCGCGCAGGCACCCCGCCAGCGCGTCGCGGCGGGACTGTTCCTCCGGCTCGCCGAGCACGCTGCGCGCCGTGGCCCTCACGCTGGCCCCGAGCACCTCCTGGGCCGGCACCACCCGGTCGGTCAATGCGCGCATGTCCAGGCCGCTCAGCGCTGCCAGCCCACCGGGACGGAAGGCGATGCCGGCCACCCGTCCGGCGGCGGGCAGGTCGACCGCGAAGACGCGGGTGACGAGCCCGTGGACGAGGGCGGCGGGCATACCCAGACCGTGCATGCGACCGCCCTCGGCGTCCTCGACGGTCAGGTGCGCCACCGGGTGTCCGAGCACCTGGGACCGGAAGGGCCGGGCCTGACCGTGACGCCAGCGCACCCACCAGTAGTGGCTGGCGACCTCGTCCAGGGGCGCGGGCAGGTCCTCGCGCCCGACCTCGTAGACGTCCTGGCCGCGCGTGGGCCAGAGCACCCCGGCCGGGCGCCCGGTCCCAGGTCGTCGCGGATCTTCAAGCGGCACGGGTCGATCCTAGGAAGGCTGGGGCCATGACGACACCCACAGGGACCGACCGCCCCACGACCCCCTACCGCCCGGAGGGCTACAGCTCCCTCACCCCCATGCTCGTGGTCTCACCGGCTGCCGAGGCGGTGGACTTCTGCACCGACGTCCTGGGCGCGCGCGTGGTGACCCGGATGGACGGCCCCGACGGCCTGGTCTGGCACTGCGAGCTGGAGCTGGAGGCGGGCCGTCTGCAGCTGATGGACCCCAGCGAGCAGTTCAACGCGGTGGCCGCGGATGCCGGCAGCGACCAGGCGTGCTACAGCCTGGCGGTCTACGTGCCGGACGTCGACGTGACCCTCGCCCGGGCCGTGGCCCGCGGCGCCCGGGTGCGCGAGGAGCCCTCCGACTTCGAGGTCAGCGGCGACCGCTTCGCCTCGATCCAGGACCCCTATGGGGTGCGCTGGACGCTCATGACCCGCGTCCAGCCGCGCTCCGACGAGCAGGTCCAGCAGGGCCTGGACGCCTGGGCAGCCTCGATGGGGTGAGCCCCCACCCACGAGGCGGCGACACGCTCGGCCCGGTCCCCGCCCATGAGGCGGCGACACGCTCGGCCCGGCTCAGTGCGCCGCGGCGTGCTCCTGCTCCCCGTCCTCGTCGCGGGAGGGCAGCAGGGCCAGCACCCCGACCAGGACCAGCCCCACGAGCAGTCCGAGGAGGGCCGAGAAGAGGGTGTTGGTCAGCCAGCCGAGCACGCCGCCGATCGCAGGCACCCAGCCGGCGACGATCCCCTCGGCGTGGTGGACGAAGGCGTAGATGGGGTGGAAGCCCAGCTCGTCGATCCCCACGAGCAGGATGTGGCCACCGACCCACAGCATCGCCACGACGCCGACGGTGGCGAGCACCTGCAGCACGTGCTTCATCCCCTTGACGAGCCACGTGCCCAGGCGCTGCATCGCCGGCGAGGGCTTGCCCGCCAGGTGCAGCCCCACGTCGTCCATCTTGACGATCACCGCGACCACGCCGTAGACGAGGGCGGTGATGCCGATCGCCACGATGACCAGGATCGCGGCCCGCGAGAGCAGCGGCTCGTCGGTCACCTCACGCAGCGCGATGACCATGATCTCGGCGGAGAGGATGAAGTCGGTGCGGATCGCGCCGGAGACCATCTTCTTCTCCGCCTCCGGTCCGCGTTCGGTGACCCGGGTCTCGGCCTGCTCGGCGGCCTCGTGGTGACCCAGGCCGAACCACTCGAGGACCTTGTGGGCGCCCTCGTAGGACAGGTAGGCCCCGCCCAGCATGAGCAGGGGCGTGACGACCCAGGGCAGGAACTGGCTCAGCAGCAGGATCGCCGGGAGGATGAACAGCAGCTTGTTGCGCAGGGAGCCGACGGCGATCTTGCGGATCATCGGCAGCTCGCGCCGGGGGTCGAAGCCGGTGACGTAGCGCGGGGTGACCGCGGTGTCGTCGACGACCACGCCGACGGCCTTGGTGCTCGCCCTGCCGGCCGCGGCCGCCACGTCGTCGACGGAGGCCGCCGCCAGCCGTGCGATAGCCGCGATGTCGTCGAGGAGGGCGGCCAGACCTCCTGCCATCAGCTGAGCCGCTCCAGGACGATCGCCATACCCTGTCCGCCGCCCACGCACATCGTCTCCAGGCCGAACTGCTTGTCGTGCGTCTGCAGCGCGTTGATCAGCGTGGTCGAGATGCGCGCGCCGGTGGACCCGAAGGGGTGCCCCAGCGCGATCGCGCCGCCGTGCACGTTGAGCTTGTCGTAGTCCATCCCCAGGGCGTCGGCCGAGCCGAGCACCTGGGAGGCGAAAGCCTCGTTGATCTCGTAGAGGTCCATGTCGTCGATGCTCATCCCGGCGCGGGCCAGTGCCTGCTGGGAGGCCTCGACCGGACCCAGGCCCATGATCTCGGGGGAGAGCGCCGAGACGCCGGTGGAGACGACGCGGGCCAGGGGGGTCAGCCCCAGCTCGGCGGCCCTGGTGTCGCTCATGACCACCAGCGCCGCGGCACCGTCGTTGAGCGGGCAGCAGTTGCCGGCCGTGACGGTCCCGCCCTCGCGGAAGACCGGCTGCAGCTGGCTGACCTTCTCCAGCGTGACGCCGGGGCGGGGCCCGTCGTCGGTGGAGACCACGGTGCCGTCGGCGAGGGTGACCGGCGCGATCTCGCGCTCGAAGACGCCGTCGGCGATGGCCTTCTCGGCCCGGTTCTGGCTGGTGACGCCCCACTCGTCCTGGCGCTCGCGGGAGATCCCGTAGGCCGTGGCGACGTTCTCCGCCGTCTGGCCCATCGCGATGTAGATGTCGGGCAGGTTCCCGTCCTGGCGCGGGTCGGTCCAGGTCTCGTTGCTGGCGGCCATCGCCCTGGTGCGGGCCATGGCGTCGGCGAAGCGGGCGTTCTGCCAGTCGGCGTTGGCCTCGCCGGCCCCCTTGAAGTCCTGGTAGCGCGAGACGCACTCCACGCCGGCGCTGACGAAGACGTCGCCCTCGCCGGCCTTGATCGCGTGGAAGGCCTGCCGGGTGGTCTGCACCGAGGAGGCGCAGAAGCGGTTGATGGTGGCGCCGGGCACCGTGTCGAGGCCGAGCAGCACGCTGACCACGCGCGCCATGTTGAAGCCGTGCTCGGCCCACGGCTCGGCGCAGCCCAGGTAGAGGTCGTCGATGGTCGTGGGGTCCAGTCCGGGGACCTGGTCCAGGGCCGCGCGGATCACCCCGGCAGCCAGGTCGTCGGGACGGGCGGTGGTCAGCGAGCCCTTGAAGGCGCGCCCGATCGGGGTGCGGGCGGCGGCGACGATGACAGCCTCGGCCATGGTGGTCCTCCTTGGACTGACGGGTATGTCGGGAGTCTAGGCGGTGGGTCGGTCGCCGCCCGCGCCGACGGGCACGGGCGGGGTCAGCGCCGCGCGTGCCCGGCGAGGCGCTCCAGCCCCTCGTCGATGCTCACCCGCGGCTGCCAGCCGAGCACCTCGCGGGTGCGCCGCTGGTCGAACCAGTGCGCGGTGCTCAGCTGCTCGG
Organism: Acidobacteriota bacterium; assembly: GCA_003577095.1. Classification (GTDB taxonomy): domain Bacteria; phylum Actinomycetota; class Actinomycetes; order Actinomycetales; family Dermatophilaceae; genus Ornithinicoccus. Next base: position 4,096 of record QEUR01000063.1, on the reverse strand, counting down.
CCAGGAAGCGGGTCAGTGGGGGCTGGGTGATGGTCGGCAGCCGGTCGACCCGTTCGGAGATCGCGACCGCCCCCTCGACGGCGGCGCCGAGGCCCCAGGTCACCGCTCGAGGGACGTGCAGGCGCGGAGGGGGAGCACCGACGGCCCGGCAGATCGCGGCCACGAGCTCGCCGACCGGTCGTGGCTCGCCGTTGGTGACGACGAACGCCTCTCCCCGGGCGTCCTCGATCCGCTCCAGCGCGGCGACGACAGCTTCGGCGGCGTTGTCGACGTAGGTGGTGTCGACGAGCGCGGTCCCGGGTCCGACGAGAGCCAGCCTGCCCTGCCTGGCACGCTCCGCGATCCGGCCCACCAGCTGGGTGTCGCCGGGGCCCCAGACCAGGTGCGGGCGCACCGCGGTGACAACGAGGCCGTCCGCGGGGGAGTCGGCCATGAGCGCGAAGAGCTCGGCGGCGGCCTTGGTCCGGGCATAGCTGCCCCTGGCCCGCATCGGGCTGGCGGGTCCGGCGCCGGCGCCTGCGAGCGACCTGCCCGTGTGCGCCACCGATGGTGAGGAGACCTGCACGAGCCGGCCCGCACCGGCCCGGCGCACGGCCTCCACGACGTGCCGCGTCCCGGTGGCGTTGACCCGCACGAAGTCCATCCAGGGTCCGACGACGTCGACCTTGGCGGCCAGGTGGACGACAGCGTCCTGGCCCGCGACGGCACGCTCCACCGCGTCCTTGTCCCGCACGTCGCCCAGCACCTCGCGGTGCCGGCCCCCGGCGGGACGGCGCTGCATCACCGTGACGTCCCAGCCGCGCCCGGCGAGCAGGTCGGCGACGGCGGCGCCGAGCATCCCGCTGGCACCGGTGACCAGCACACGCTGCCCGGCACCGTCGGTCGGGGGGCTCATCAGCGGCTCCTCGTCCTGGGTGGGCGGTCGCGCACCACGTCGGCCAGGCGCTCCCTCAGCGGCCGGCCGTGCAGGACGCCCGCGGCCCACCGCGCGAGCTCCCCGCGGTCGACCTTGCTCGCGTGCCGCACGTCGACGGGCAGCCAGTCGCGCAGGAGCACCGCGGCGACCGGCACGGCGGCGGCCGCGCGCACGGCGTCGGACAGCTCGGCGGGGGCGAGGACACGGGGGCCGCGCGGTGCACCGGTCAGGCGTGCGAGGGGCCCGCCTCGCCGGGTCGGCACGACGACCACGACGACCTGCTGGGTCCCGGTGGGCCCGACGCCGACGACGGCGACGTCCGCGACGCCGGGCAGGTCCCGCAGGCGCTCCTCCACGGCGTACGGCGTCACCGGGCCGGCGGGCGTGCTGAGCACGTGCGCCAGACGCCCCTCCACCCACAGCCGCCCCTGGCCGTCCAGGTGCCCCACGTCGCCGGTGCGGTGCCATCCCCGAGGGCGGTCGCTGGCCTCCTGGAAGGTCCACAGGCGGTCGTAGCGGTGCTTGACGTGCGGGCCGCGCACGACGATCTCGCCCAGGACTCCGGAGTCCGTGACGAGGTCCTCGGCGGGCGTGCCGTCCGCGTCGAGCGGGACGATCCCGACGGTGACTCCCGGAACCGGTCCGCCGACGCAGACGCCGGCGTCGTCGGCAGGACCGAGGGTCGTCGGGTCGAGCGTGGTCACCGGCAGCGCCTCGGTCATCCCGTAGGGCGTGTGCGTCCGCGCCGCCGGCAGCAGCTCCTGCACCTGCCGGAGCAGGGCGACCGGGACGGGCGCGCCGGCGGAGAGCACCAGCCGGGGCCCCGCCAGCACCGTCCGTCGGTGCCCGTCCAGCTCCCCGGCCGTGGCCACCACGTTGCGCAGGGCGGCGGGGGCGGCGAAGACGGCCGTGGCCCCCACGGCGTCGACCGCGTCGGCCAGCGCGGCGGCGGTCAGGGTGTGCGGCGCCGTCACGTCCATGTCGGGCACGACACCGGTCAGCCCGAGCGCGGGGCCGTAGAGCGCGAACGGCGCGAACGCCGCCACCAGCGCGTCGCCGAGGCCCAGCCCGAAGGTGTCGCGCAGCAGCGCCACCTGGGCGCCGAGCCGCTCGCGCGTGTAGACCACGCCCTTGGGCGGGCCGGTCGCGCCGGAGGTGAAGAGCACGGCGCCGTCGGCGTCGCCGCCGAGCGCACCCTCCTCCGGCAGGTCGGGGTATGCCGTGCGCCCCTCGTCGGCGAGCGCGTCCAGCTCGGCGCCTCCCGGCTCCACGCGCAGCCGCTGCCCGGGCACCCGGGTCGCGGCGGCGAGCGCGAGCGCCGTGCCGATGCCGACCACGTGGCGCGGTCCGGCCGAGCGCAGGGCCGTGCCCAGGCGCCCCAGGCCGAGCCCGGCGTCGGCCACGACGACGACGGCCCCCAGCCGCCACAGCGCGTAGACGAGGGTGGTCAGCTCGATGCCCGGCGGCACGAGCACGGCGACCCGGTCGCCGGTCCGCACGCCCCGGGCGGCGAGGCCGCGGGCCACGTCCTCCACCCGCGCGGCCAGCTCGGCGAAGGTGACCGAGCGGCGCCCTGCGCCCATCTCCACGACGGCCACCTGGTCGGGGCGGGTGACGTCCACGCGGACGGGGACCCGGGCCACGTCGCCGACCGGGTCCTCGGGGACCACTCTGCGGGCGCCCGGTCCGTCGCCGCCGGTGCCCGGCCCGCGTCCGAGACGCTGCTCCAGCCAGCGCCACACCACCCCGACCCCCTGGGGCCGGTCCTCGAGCACCAGGTGCGAGGCGCCGGGGTAGCGCTGCACGTCGGCGTGCGGCAGCCGCCGCAGCATGTCGTCCAGGTAGCGCTGGCCGAAGACCGGGTCGCGCGGGCCCCACACCAGCAGCGCCGGGACGTCGGCCAGGGCGCCGAGACCGTCGGCGACCGCGTCCAGCGCCGCCCGGCTGGGGTGGTCGTCCTCGAAGGGGATGTCGGCGACGAAGTCGGCCACCGCGGCCCGCCGGCCGGGGGTCGCGTAGGGCGCGGCGTAGGCGGCGCGCACCCGCCGCGGCAGCGGCGGGACCGACAGGGCGGTGGTGGCCCGGACGAACAGGGGCGTGCGACGGCATACCTGGGCGAGCAGGCCGGGCGCGCGTGCGAGCCGGATGACCGCCGGCGGCGCGGACCCGGCCGGCTGGTGGACCGCGGTGTTGGTCAGGACGACGGCGAGCAGGTCGGGCACGTGGCGGAGCGCCCAGCCCAGGCCGACGGGTCCGCCCCAGTCGTGGGCGAGCAGCGCGACCGGCCCGGCGCCGTGGAGCCCGAGGGTGGCGGCCAGCGCGTCCAGGTCGTCGACGCGCTGCGGGAGGGTGCGGGGCTCGGCGGTGCGCTCCGACCAGCCCATGCCCAGCTGGTCCACGGCGACCACCCGCCAGCCGGGCGGGGCCTGCGTGAGGACCTCCCGCCACAGGTAGGACCAGGTGGGGTTGCCGTGCACGCACAGCAGGGTGGCCACCACCTGCTCGCCGCGCTCGTGCAGCAGCGGCCCGGTGTCCAGGACGTGCCAGTGGCGCGGCGTGCCCTCGGCGTCGGGGGCGACGACGACGCGCGACCACGCGGGGTCCAGACCGGGCAGCTCGCGGCCGGGCAGGCCCGGCGGGTCCGTGACCGCACGCCCGGCCGGCCCGTGGACGCGCTGGGCGAGGGGAGGGGTCGAGGGCTCGGTCACGCCGTGGTCACCAGGTCAGCTCGAGGCAGGTCATGTTGAGGCCGGAGCCGATGCCCATCATCAGGACCCGGTCGCCGCGCCGGAGGCTGTCGGCCTCCTTGGCGAGGGTGATGGCCACCGCGGCCGGCCCGACGTTGCCCAGCGTGGGGAAGGTCAGCGGGATCCGGGACTCGTCCAGCCCGAGCGCCTGGGCGGTGCGGCTGGTGTGGACGCGGGAGACCTGGTGCACGACGTAGCGGTCCATGTCCTGCCAGTGCCACTCTCCCCGGGCGTCCCGCCACAGGTCGCGGGCCAGGGCGATCCCCCCGGTGAGCAGGCCCTGGGTGTCGGTCTTCATCTCCTCGAAGTCGCCGACGCACAGCTCGTGGTGCTCGGTCGCCGCCCGGGTGACCCCGCCCACGACCCGGTGGCCCTCGGGGTGCTCGCCGGCCCGGCCCAGGACCATCGCGGCCGCGCCCGAGCCGAGGGTGAG
>QEUR01000344.1 GCA_003577095.1 Acidobacteriota bacterium | reverse complement strand
CCCCGGTCGCCACGCTGGCCGCCGGTCCGAGCCGGCTCGTCTTCGCCGTCCCGGACGAGGTCGCGGCTGTGCCGCTCACCGTGGACGGGCTGCTGGACTGGGACGCGCTGCGGCCGCGCCTCGCGCCAGGTGCGCTGCCCCCGGGCAGCACCAGCGGACCGGAGCCGGCCGAGCCCGGCGATGACGAGACGGCCCTCGAGTTCCCCTACCGGCTGCTGCTCAGCCCGGTCGGCCCGGCCCGGTGGGTGCACGCGAGCGCGCCGGTCACCCTGGGCGGACGCACCGAGCTGTGGCACACCCGGCTCGTCCCGGGCGACCCGGGCGGCGACCCGGCTCCCGGCGACGCACGGCATACCTGGGCCCCGGTCCCGCTGCGCGCGCTGCACGCGCGGCCCGAGCCGGACCGGATGACGACGTCGATGACGCTGCAGGACCTCAAGGACCTGGTGACGCTGACCGCCGGCTTCGTGCGGGCTCCCCGTCGTCCGCCCGGGGTGCGGCCCCGGGACTGGCTCCGGCGGCTGCTCGAGCAGCGCCGGGCGTCCCGGGTCCCGGTGCCGCTGGAGGGCGAGCGGGTCGTCCTCACCGCCCTCGGCGCCTCGGTGCGGCTGCGCGGCAGCTTCGATCCGCCCCCGCCCCCACCCTGGCCGGCCATGCCCGAGGTCGAGGCGCCTTCGCTGGCGCGCTACGTGCACATGGCCGGGCTCGGGCGCGACCAGCGGGTCGAGGTGGTCCGGAGGGGGTATGTCGACACCGGTCACCGGGCGGTGATCCTGCGCGTCACGCACCGCCAGTACGAGGCAGTGCAGGTCGGCACCCGGCAGGGGCGCTACGGGACGGTGGGCGTCTTCGGGACGCAGGGCTACCTGCGGCAGTACTACCGGGTCATCATCACCCAGCCCGTCCTCGACCACGCCGCGCTCTCCGAGCTCTACCCGCACGACGGGCGCGAGATGCCGCTGCGCACGGTCGAGATCATCACCCTGAGCTCCCCCAAGCTCGACCTGCCGGTCGACCCCGGCAGGGTGGCGGCGAGGCTCGAGCACCAGCTCGGCGGGCTGGTGAGCAGCCGCGAGATCCAGGAGCGCGTGCAGTCCCGGCTCGAGGCCGCCCTGAACAGTCCCTTCTGGCTGCGCGCCGCCGAGCAGGACGTGCCCTTCGACATGGTCGGCACCGACTGGCTGGGGCGTCGGGTCGCCTTCTCCCGACCGCTGATGTTCGTGCCGGAATCCGCAGCCAAGGACGGGACGGGAGTGATCGCGGCCTTCGGTCAGGGTCCTGAGTCCCGGCGCCGGGCGGCGCTGTCGGGCCAGCTGGTCGCCCTGGCCGACCGCACCGAAGCGCCGGCGCCGGAGGCGACGAGCAGCCCGGTCGAGTCGCTGGCGTTCGCGCTCGACCTGCCGGGCGCTGGCGCGCAGGTGCCCGGCTACGCGCCGTCGTGGGTCTCCCGGATGTCCTCGGCGAGCGTCCGCCTCGAGCCGCTGGACCGGCTCGCCGGCGGCGGGCAGGCCCACGAGGTGGTGCTCACCGCCGACTACCTCGCCCACGGCCTCGACCCCGGCCAGAACCCGACGGGCGGCTTCGCGAGGCTGGCCGGGGCGGCGGCGTC
>QEUR01000062.1 GCA_003577095.1 Acidobacteriota bacterium | reverse complement strand
CACCGCCGGGTGGTGCGCGACGACCGGCTCGACGACGGCGCGCGCGTCCGCGTCGAGGCGCCCCAGCACCTCGGTGAGGGGCAGCAGCGGCAGCGCGCTGTCGCCGAAGTCCAGGCAGTGCCCCACCAGCACGCGCCACCCCGCCTGCCCCGCCCGCGCCCCCAGCTCGGCCAGCAGCCGGGTCTTGCCCACCCCCGCGTCACCGCCGAGCACGACCGAGGCCGGCCCCGGAGCGTCTCCGAGGCCGACCCGGTCCGCGAGCTCGGCCAGCTCGGCGTCCCGCCCGACCAGGGGCGTGGTCGATCGGTCGTCCTGTGCCACGTCCCCCATCATCGCGGTCAGCACCGACAGGTGCTCGTCCGCCGCGCTGACCGCGGCAGCCGGCACGATCACCGCGCCGGGAGCGCGGTCCGGCGGGCGGCTGCCGGAGCAACCGGCGCCGTCGCCCCGCGGCCGCCCGTCCCGGCCCCACGGCCGTGCCGCGGGGTGCGGACGGTGCTCCGGCGGCCCCAGGCACGCATGAGCTGTTCGCGCCGGTATGCGGTCTCCTCCGCCACGTAGGGCATCAGCAGCGTCATCATCGTTCGTCCTCTCGTCGACGGACCCGGATCGGTCCGACCCTTCGAGAGTCGTCGCCTGAGGTAGGCCGCCACATCGGGAGGCATACCTATCTCTGCCGCGGAGGGCGCCGCCCGGCTACCTCAGACGAGGTCGGCGGGCGGGCGCGGCTACCTCAGCCGAGGTCGTCGAGGGCGCCCTCCCGGCGCAGCCGCAGGGCCGTCCTGGCCTCCTCGATCTCGGCCCAGGGCACGAGCTCCTCACCCCGCTCCATGGTGGCCTCGGGCCCCTTGCCGGCGAGCAGCACGGTGTCCTGCGGACCGGCGCGGCGGACGGCATACCGGATCGCGTCGGTGCGGTCGCCGACCGAGACGAAGTTGTCGCGCCCGGCCTCGGTCGCGCCGCGCTCCATCTCGGCGAGGATGTCGGCCAGCGGCGTGGTGCGGTGGTCCTCCTCGGTGAAGACGGCGTGGTCGGCCATCCGGGTGGCGACCTCGCCCAGCGGCGCGCGCTTGGACGGGTCGCGAGGGCCGCCGGCCGAGCCGATGACCACCCACAGCTCGCCGGCGGTGGTGACGCGCACGGTCTCCAGGGCCTTCTCGAGGCTCGGCGGCGTGTGCGCGAAGTCGACGATCACCCGGGGCTCACCCGCCCCGCGCTCGACCATCTCCATCCTCCCGGCCACGCCCCCGAAGCCGGCGAGCGCCTCGACCAGCTCGGCCGCGGGGACGCCGGTGGCGGCCACCGCCGCCATCGCCGCGAGCGCGTTGGCGACGTTGAAGCGGCCGATCATCGGCAGCCGCGCGCGCAGCTCCGCCTCGGGCGAGCCGACCGTGAAGGTGATCGCGTCCGGTCCCTCCTCGACGTCCGTCGCCCGCCAGTCGGCCTCGCGCCCCTCGGCGGAGTATGTGGTGAACGGCCGGCCCCCCTCGGTCGCCACCGGCACCAGCCGGTCGAACCAGGGCCGGTCGTCGACGTTGAGCACGTTGGTGCGGGCCCGGGCGACGAGCTTGGCCTTGTCGGCGAAGTACTGGTCCATCGAGCCGTGGAAGTCCAGGTGCTCCCCGGTGAGGTTGGTCCAGACGCCCACGTCGTAGGAGACGCCGCGCACCCGGTCCATCGCGAGCGCGTGGCTCGAGGACTCGACGACCGCGGCGGTGGCGCCGTGGCGGACCATGTCGCGCAGGATCTGCTGCACCTGCGGCGCCTCTGGGGTGGTGAAGTGGGAGGGCGGCTGGCGCAGGACGCCGTCGGGCAGCTCGTAGCCGATCGTGGACAGCAGCCCGGTCGGCCGTGCTGCGGCCCGGAGCAGGTGCAGGGCGAGGCAGGAGGTCGTGGTCTTGCCGTCGGTGCCGGTGACGCCCACCACGGTGAGGTCGTCGCTCGGCCGGCCCATGAGCGCGGTCGCGGCGTCGGCGAGGGCGGCACGGGCGTCCGACACCCGCAGGTAGGGGACGGGGCAGGGGCGGTCCTGCGGCATACCCTCGCCCAGGACGACGACCGCGCCGGCCTCGACCGCCTCGGAGACGAAGGCGTGCCCGTCGAACCGGGCGCCGCGGATCGCCACGAACGCCTGCCCGGGACGGATCCAGTCGGCCTGGTGGCTGACGCCGGTGACCTCGGTGCCGGCGGCCCGTCCGGTCGGGTCCACGAGGTCCGCGCCGACGGCCGCGGCGAGCTCGTCCAGTCTCATGGCGCTCAGCGTAGACGTGCGGCGCCGCCCCGACGCCGCCGGCACGGCGGGGCCGCCGACCGGCGCGCTCCCCTCACGCCCGCACGAGCCAGACCGGCTGGTAGGTCGACAGGTAGACCGCCCCGTCGTCGGTCAGGTTGGGCGGGTAGCCGTTGAGCGCGTCGACCGCCTGCTCCGGCGGCAGCCCGTGCTCGCGCACCCACCACCCCGGCACCTGCCGCGGCTGCTCGCCCAGGTTGTAGAGCCCTAGCATCGGTCCGAGGGGGTGCCGCCGCAGGACCGCGAAGACGCCCCGGTCCGGCGCCGCGACCGGCTGGGCGGGGACGCTGGCGTGCAGGTGCGGCAGCGAGGCGCGAACCCGCGCCAGCTGCCGCAGGCCCGACCAGACGCGACCGGGGGCCGAGGCGGGGTCGTCCTCGGCCTGCCGGACCCGCTCGCGGTCCAGCCGCGGGCGGTGCACCCAGCGGTTGTCGTCGGCGTGCTCCGGCACCGCGGCCCAGTCCTCGTCGTTGAGCTGGGCCACCTCGTCGCCCGACCAGATCACGGGGACGCCGCCGAAGCCGTACACCACGGCATACCCGAGCAGGATCCGGGCGACCGCCAGGTCGACGGCGTGCCCGGCCTCCTCCTGCGCCTGCCGGTCGAAGGCCCGCTCGAGGAGTTCGGTGGCGGTCCCCAGGCCCGCCAGGGAGGCGGCCGAGCCGCTGATCCGCCGGTCGCCGGTGGCGGGGTTGTGCTGGAAGACCAGGCCCTGCGCCGTCGAGCCGGGGAACTCCCCGGAGTAGAAGTCGGACAGGAAGCGCCGGTGGCCCGCGCCGTCGGCCATCACCGCCCGGGCGTCCGCGTCGTCGACAGCCCAGCCGATGTCGTCGTGGCAGCGCAGGTAGGTGATCCAGGCGGTCGTCGACGGCACCGCGGGGACCCGCGCGAGGGCGTGCGTGGCCAGCCGGCTGTCCTTCGCGGCGAGCATCGACCAGACCTGCACCATGAGGCTGTTGTGGTAGGCGAGGTCGGAGACCTTGCCGTGGTGGCGCCCCTGCCCCAGGTAGTGCACGACGTCGTCGGGCGCGACGATCGCCTCGGCCTTGAAGACGACCGCGGGCACGGCGATCCTGGCCAGCGCGCGCAGCGCCTGGGTGAGCTGGTGCACCTCCGGCTCGTTCTGGCAGGCGGTGCCCATCCGCTTCCACAGGAAGGCGATGGCGTCCAGGCGCAGCACCTCCACGCCCTGGTTGGCCAGGAAGAGCACGACGTCGGCCAGCTCGCAGAAGACGTCGGGGTTGTCCCACGCCAGGTCCCACTGGTAGCGGTTGAAGGTCGTCCACACCCATCCCTCGAGCGCCTCGTCCCAGGTGAAGCTGCCGGGCGCGAGGTCGGGGAAGACCTCGGGCAGGGTGGCCTCGTAGCGGTCGGGCACCGTCCGGTCGGGGTAGACGTGGAAGTACGCGCGGTAGCGCTCGTCGCCGGCGCGCGCCGCCTCCGCCCAGGGGTGCTCACGGGCGACGTGGTTGAGCACCAGGTCCAGGCACAGGCTGATGCCCTCCCCGCGCAGCGTCGTGGCGAGGGCCCGCAGGTCCTCCATGGTGCCGAGGTCCTCGCGCACCCGCCGGTAGTCGGCGACCGCGTAGCCGCCGTCGTTGGGCGCGGGCCGCGGCTGGAGCAACGGCATGAGGTGCAGGTAGCGGACGCCGAGCTCCTTGAGGTGGTCCACGCTGCCGGCCACGCCGGCGAGCCCCGTCCCCTCGGGCGCCAGCCGCTCGGCGTAGGCGGCGTAGCCGATCACCTCGGGCCGCTGGAACCAGTCCGGCTCCAGCGAGCGCCGCTCGTCCAGCAGGTGCAGCTCCTCGTCCCGGTCCCGGTATGCGGCGGCCGCCAGCTCCAGCGCTCGCCCGGCCACCGCGACGGGGTCGGGGTATGGGGCGAGTCCGGCGAGCAGGTCCTCCCACCACCGCGCGACGCGCAGCACGAAGGTGGTCCTGCGGTGCCCGGGCAGCGGCCGGAGGACCTCCTCGAGGCGCGTGCGCGCCGCGAGGGGCAGGTCCCCCGGCCAGCCGGGGGACCTCAACCCTTGACCGAGCCGGCGGTCATCCCGCGGACCAGGAAGTTCTGGAGCGCGAAGAAGACGATCATCGGCAGGATGATCGAGATGAACGCCCCTGCGGTCAGCAGCTCGGCGCCCTGCCCCTGGCTGCCGAGCAGCTGCTGGAGCTTGACGATCACCGTGGTGTTGGAGTCGGACAGGAACAGCTTGGCGATGAGCAGGTCGTTCCAGACCCACAGGAACTGCAGGGTGGCGAAGGCCGCCATCGCCGGCATCGCCATCGGGGCGATGAGCCGCCAGAAGATCTGGAAGTTGGTGCACCCGTCGATGCGCGCCGACTCGACCACGCTGTAGGGCAGCGAGGCCATGTAGTTGCGCAGCACGTAGATGCACAGCGGCATGCCGAACCCGGTGTGCAGCAGCCAGACGGCCAGGTAGGTGCCGGAGATGCCGAGCCCGCGGGGGCCGAGCAGGTCCAGCATCGGCGCCAGCGCCGACTGCAGCGGCACCACCATCACCGCGACGATGACGATGAACAGGATGTCCTTGCCGCGGAAGTCCATGAAGGTGAACGCGTAGGCGGCGAAGGCGGCGAACATGATCGGGATGATCGTCGCCGGGACGGCCACCAGGATCCCGTTGAGGAAGGCGTTGCCCAGGTCGGCCTGGTCGATCACGCGCGCGTAGTTGTCGGTGGTCCAGCCGCCCTTCCACAGGGCCTCCCACCACCCGGAGGTGGCGGCGGCCTCGCGGGTGCGCAGGCTGGTCACCAGCAGACCGATCGTCGGCAGCGTCCAGAGGACGGCCAGCAGCAGCATGACCACCATCGAGAACGGGCTGCGGGGCCGCCCGTCCTTGAGCCGTCCGGCGCCGTACCGCCTGGTGGGTGCCGCCGTCTCGGCGGGGACTGCGGTCGTGGCGCTCATCGCATGGCCTCCTGCTCGCGGAACTGCTTGACCTGGTAGACGAGGACGGGGATGACCGCGACCAGCAGCACGACCACGAGGGCGCTGGCGATCCCGGCCTGGCCCCGCGCGAACAGCTGGTTGAAGAACATGTTCGCGATCACGTCGGTGTTGTCCCGGCCGTTGGTGAGCACGTAGATGATGTCGAAGACCTTCATCACCAGGATCAGCACCGTGATGAAGACGGTGATGATCGTGCCCTTGATCTGCGGGATCGTGACCTTCCAGAAGATCTGCCACTCGCTCGCGCCGTCGATCCGGGCCGCCTCCAGGGTGTCCTCGGGGACGCCCTTGATGGCCGAGCTGAGCAGGACCATGGCGAAGCCGGCCTGCAGCCAGATGAGGATGACCATCAGCAGCAGGCTGTTGAGCCGCGCGGTGTCGATCGACAGCCAGTTCTGCGGCTGGCCGCCGAACTGCGTGACGATCGCGTTGAGGGCGCCGGTCTGCGGACGGCCGGGCGCCTGGTAGGCGTAGACGGTCGTCAGCCAGATCGCGCCGGCGGCGACGAAGCTGATCGCCATCGGCAGGAAGATGAAGCTCTTGGCCCACTTCTCGCTGCCGGCCGACAGCTTGTCCGCCAGCACCGCGACGACCACGCCGATGGCCACCGAGACCGCGGGCACGATCGCGATCCACAGCACGTTGTTGAGGATCGCCGACCAGAACGCGCTGTTCCCGAACAGGTCGCGGTAGTTCTGCAGCCCGACGTACGCGGTGCTGTCGGCGTTGGCGAAGCTGTAGTTGATCGTCTGGATCGTCGGGTAGAGCAGCATCAGCCCGATGAGGCTGAAGCCCGGCAGCAGGAAGGCGTAGGGCACCAGGCCGTGCTCCAGGCGCCTCGGCAGCGCCTCGACCGCGAGGTTGATGAACCAGAACAGCACCGCGGCGCCGCCGATGCCGGCGACCAGGCCGAGGATGCCCATCAGGATCTTGCTGCCCAGGAACCAGCCGGGGTAGTAGGCGAAGGCGAGGAAGAGGTTGCCCAGCGCCCAGATCGTGAACGCGATGCCGAGGACCCCGATCAGCAGCTTGACCGGCTGCAGGCCGGAGTCGTCCGGGACGGTCTCGGCCGGGGCGACGTCGGCGACCCGCTCGTCGTCCTCGGGGACGTCCTGACCCACGGGAGGGGTCGAGTGGGAGGAGGTCATGTCAGTTCGACCCTGTCTCCGACGCCGAGTCGCCCTCCGCGCTCTGCGGCCAGCTGGCCTCGATCGCGTCGGCCGCCTCCTGCGCGGTCTTGTCGCCGCTCTGGAAGTCGACCATGCCCTTCCAGAAGGAGTCCGAGCCGACCTCCTTGGGCATCAGGTCGGAGGCGTCGTAGCGGAAGACGTCCGCCGTGGTGGCCATCTCGGCGATCTGCCGGGTCGTCTCGTCCGGGTACTGGCTGGCGTCGAACGTCTTGTGCGGGCTGAGCCAGCCGCCGGCGTTCGCCCACGGGCCGCCGAACTTGTCCGAGGTCAGGAACTTCATGAACTCGATGGTGTCGGTGTCGTAGCTGAACGCCGCCGCGAGGTCGCCGCCGCCGAGGATCGGCTGGCCCTTGAAGCCGTCCTCCGCCGGCGGGAAGACGAAGATGCCGATCTCGTCGTCCAGGTTGGCCTGGACGTCCTCCGGGAAGAAGCCGGTGGCGAAGTTGCCCTGGCGCATCAGGTAGCAGCCGGGCGGGTCCTCGAAGGCGGGAGCCATCGCGTCGGCGAACGGCGTGGACAGGATGCCGGTCGCCCCGCCCAGCACGTTGCCCTCCTTGTTGGCCAGGTCGCCGTAGGCCTCGATCGCGGCCACCACCCGGTCGTCGTTGAAGGGGATGCGGTGGTCCACCCAGTCGTCGTAGACGTCCGGGCCCCACAGCCGCAGCATGTACTCCTCGACCCAGTCGGTGCCGACCCAGCCGGTGGCCTGCGCGCTCTCCCAGCCGATGCACCAGGGCGGGGTGTCGGTGTCCTGGCGGATCTGGTCGGCGACCTCGGCCAGCTCGCCGAGGTCGGCCGGCTCGGTGCTCCAGCCGCCCTCGTCGTAGGCCTGCTTGGGGTACCAGACGATGGACTTCACGGCCATCCGCATCGGGGCGGCGTAGATGCGGCCGCCGAAGTTGGCCGCATCCAGGAACCCGGGCACGAGCGTGGAGTTGAGGGTGTCGTAGTCGAGGAAGCGGTCGATCGGGATGACCTTGCCCATGTCGGCCATCTGCTCGACGCCGCCGGGCTGCGGGAAGAGCCCGATGTCGGGGGCGTCGCCGGAGTTGACCTTGAGCAGGATCGTGGTGGTGAAGTCCTGGTCGGGGACGTACTGCACATCGATGCCCGAGCTGTCCTCGAACTCCTTGATCGACTCCAGGAAGGCCGCCTCCTCCTGGCCGCCGAAGGCGCCCAGGACGGTGACGATGCCGTCGCCCTCGTCGGGCTCGGCGTCCTCGGCCAGGCCTCCTCCGCCACCGGCGTCGGGGTTCTGCAGGCACCCGGTCAGGGTGAGGGCGGCGGCGACCGCGGTCGTGGTGACCAGGCCGCGTCGCAGTCGTGAACTCGCCACGTCAGGCTCCTTACCTCACGGTGCCGGGCGTCGCGGTCCGGTGGGTCGGGTCCGCGCATCGAGCCCGCACGTCGCCACGACACTACCCATGGGATGTGTCCTGCGTCACGATCCACGGGTCACGAAATGATCACGGTCGTGCCTGTGCACCCGCCTCCGACAGCGGCTCGACGAGGGGGAAGGGGACGTAGAGGCGCTGCCCCACGACCTGGACCAGGTAGCGCGAGCGCCCCCTGCGGACGACCCGGCCGGCCACGCCGTCGTAGCGGCCGGACGCGGTGATCCGCACGAGCGCACCGACCGGCAGTGGCGACCAGGCCGGCCGGGCGGGCCCGCCCCGGGTCCGGGCCCGCAGGTGCTCCACCTCCCGGGCGACCGCGGGACCGAGCTGCTCGTGGGATACGGGCGCGCCGTCCAGCGTCCAGCCCAGCACCCGGTCCTGGTCCGGCACGCCGCGGCAGCGAGCGCACAGCAGCAGCCTGGCCGGGCGCCGGTGCCGGTGCACGACGTGCCCGGCCGGGCACCGGCCCTGCCAGCGGCCCGGCACCACCGGCTCCTCGGCGGTGTAGCAGCGCTCCCCGCTCGCCCCGATCTCGACGGCGCGGCGACGCCATACCTCGTCGTGGCCGTGGCGGGCACCCACCAGGGCGTGCGCGATCTCGTGCAGGACGGTCTCGCGCACCTCCGCCTCCTCGTGCGCCTCGGTGAGCGCGCGGCTCAGGGTGATCCGCCGGTCGCCGAAGTGGCAGGCTCCGGCGCGCACGCGTGCCCGGTCGAAGGCGAAGGCCCAGCCGTCCAGGCCGTGCTCGTCCATGAGCGAGCGGGCCAGCCGGCGGGCGAGGGTGAGATCCACGCCGCCCATCGTAGGAACCGCCTCCGACGGTCCTGCGGCGTTATGGTCGGCGGTGTGAACCTCGAGAAGGTGGTCTTCGGATTCTTCGTCCTGCTGGCCGCGACGCTGAACTTCGGCTACGTGATCGGCGAGATCGACAACGCCGAGCTGCACAACGTCTACGAGCTGTACGCCGCGGTGGCGGTCAACATCATCGCGACCATCCTCAAGTTCGGAGACCGCACCCAGATCGGCGCCGTGCACCTGGCGACCAGCCTGGTGGCGAGCATCCAGCTGATCATCGCGGCCCTGGTATGGATCTGGGCCTCCCACGTCGACCCCGCCGGGCTGACCGACCAGCACATGGCCAGCGTGGTCTCGATCGCCGCCGGCGCGCTGCTGGCCAACGTCGTCTCGGTCATCCTGCTGGTGGTCGAGACCGTCTCCTACCGGCGCCGTTGACCGCCCGCCGGCGCGACCCCATACCCGATGGTCAACCTGCTGCAGCTGCTCCCCAGGGGCAAGCGGGCGCGCAACCGGCCCGACTCCCTGCGCCGGATCCGCGTCGACGTCCCCCGGGAGCCGCCGGCGACCGACGCCCTCTTCCTCGTGCTGCGGCGGCTGCGGGTGCCGCTCGTGGTCGTCGTCGCCGTCTTCGCGGTGATGACCTTCGGCCTGTCGGCCATGCCGGGTTCGCCCGAGAACCCGGAGCGGCTGTCGGTCTTCGACTCCTTCTACGTCATCAGCTACACCGGCCTGACGATCGGTTACGGCGAGGTGCCGCACGCGTTCTCCTACGCGCAGCGGGTCTGGGTCACGCTGACCATCTACGCCAGCGTGCTCGCGTGGTCCTACAGCCTCGGTGCGCTGCTGGGCCTGGCGCAGGAGCACACCTTCCGGCGCGCGATCCAGGTGCAGCGGTTCAGCCGCAGGGTGCGGCGGCTCAACGCCCCCTTCGTCCTGGTCGTCGGCTACGGGCAGGCCGGCGAGGCGGTGTGCCGGGCGCTGGAGGACCAGGGGCGCGAGTTCGTCGTCCTCGACAGCAGCCCGGAGCGGATCGAACGGCTCGCCCTCGACGGCTACACCAGTGACGTGCCGGCCCTCGCCGCGAGCGGCCGCGACCCCCGGGTGCTGGGGATGGCGGGGCTGGGCCACGACCACTGCGAGGCGGTGCTCGCCCTCACCGACAACGACGAGACCAACCTGTCGGTCGTGATGAGCGTCAACCTGCTGCGGCCCGAGCTCATGGTCATCGCCCGCTCCAGCGACCGCGAGCACGCCCAGCAGATGCACGACTTCGCCGCGGACGTGGTCATCAACCCCTTCGACCGCTACGGCGCCTACCTGGTGATGGCGCTGCGGCGGCCGGCCGGCTTCCGGCTGGCCTCCTGGCTGATGAGTCCGCGCGGCACCGAGCTGCCCGACAAGCTCGAGCACCTGACCGAGGGGCACTGGGTGGTCTGCGCCGACGGCACCTTCGGCTTCGAGGTGACGCGGGACCTGGAGATCGCCGGCCTCGACGTGGTGCTCGTCGACCCCGCCGACGGGCGGCCCGACGTCACCGACGCGGTCGGCTTCATCGCCGGTGCGGAGTCCGACATCGTCAACATGGCGATGGCCGCCCACGCCCGCATCGAGAACGACGAGCTCTTCATCGCGGTGCGGCAGAACTCGACGGTCAACGAGGCGCCGCTGCGGGCCTTCGACGCCGACTCGGTGTTCGTCCCCACCGAGCTGCTCGCGCGCGAGGCGGTGGCGCGGATCACCTCGCCCAACTACTGGAGCTTCATCGACCACGTCCTGCACGAGGACGACGACTGGGACGCGCACGTCATGGACGAGATCGTCGCCGTCGTCGGGGACGAGACGCCGGTGAGCAACCGGCTCGACATCGACCAGACGCGCGCGCCGGCCGCGGTGCGCTGGATGCGGGCCCACGACCTGACGATCGGGGACCTGCTGCGCGACCCGGACGACCGCGACGTCCGGCTGGCCGCCTTCCCCGCGCTGCTCGTGCGCGACGGTCGCCGGATCTTCACGCCGGGTCTGGACCACGCTGCAGGAGGGCGACTCCGTGCTGCTCCTCGGCCGCGAGCAGGACCTGACGGTGGCCCGGACCACGCTCTTCCACGACTCCGCGGTGGAGTACGTCGCCACCGGCCGCGAGGTGGCGACGGCCTGGGTGGTCCGCCAGCTGCAGGAGTGGCGCTGGAGGCGGCGCGCCCGGGTGTCGCGGCGGGGCTGAGGCCCGCACGGCGGACGCCCGGCACCCACGCGGACTCCTGTTGACCGGGCGGTCAATCAAGACCTATCCTGAAGGTACCCGACTCGCCTCAAGGTTCGACGGGTCCTTCAAGAAATCGAGGCACATCATGCAGAAGTGGACACGATGGCAGGACTGGGTCGCACTGCTGGCAGGCGTCTACGCCTTCCTGTCGCCGATCTGGACCGACACGACCACCACGGCCACGTGGACGATGGTCGTCCTCGGTGTCGTCACCGCGGCGGTGGCCCTCTGGTCGCTCGCCCTCCCGGACGACCGCAACTCCGAGGTCACCCACATGATCATGGGCGTGCTGCTCTTCATCTCCCCCTGGGTGATGGGGTTCGCCGACCTGACCGCGATGGCCTGGACCGCCTGGGTGACCGGCGTGGTGGCGTTCATCGCGGGCGCCTGGGCCATGCCGGCCAGCAACCGGCTGCACATGCAGCACCACCCCGCACCGACCCACTGAGGCTGCGCGGTGGGGCGGGCCGTCGGCCCGCCCCACCGGCGGTGCAGCACCCCCACGACACGGCAGAGGAGGCGGCCATGACCGCGGCCCGCGACGCGACCACGGACCGGCGCACCGCCATCCTCGACGCCGCCGAGAGACTCTTCGCCGAGTCCGGCTTCGACGCCACGCCGACGGCTCGGGTCGCCACCGAGGCGGGCGTCCCGAAGGGACTCGTCTTCTACTACTTCCCGCGCAAGATCGACCTGCTGCTCACCCTCCTGGACGAACGGCTCCCCACCCACGACCCGACCGAGGCCGAGATGGTGGCCGAGGCAGGAGATCCCGTGGGGTCCCTGGTGCGCCTGGACCGGCACCTGCAACTGGCCGACCACACCTCCCTCACGCTGCGCACGATCATCTTCCGCGAGTCCGGCACCCACCCCGAGGTGGCCCGCCGGCTGCGCACGCTGCGCTCCGGTCTGGTCGCGCTCACCGAGGCGGTGATCGAGCGTGCCGTCGGCATGGTGCTCGACCCCGAGCTGCGCAGCCAGGCCGCGCACACCTTCGTCGCCGTCATGCTCGACCGCGCCAGCACCGCCCGCGCGGGCGGCCCGACCCCCGACGCCTCGGGCCCGGCCCGGCTGGTGTCCCTGGCGGTGGCGGCCACCCACTGACCCGGCACCACCTCCCGAGGCTGGCTACGCTGGACAGATGGGTCTCCTGGACCGCCTCCGACGCAGCACACC
>QEUR01000061.1 GCA_003577095.1 Acidobacteriota bacterium | reverse complement strand
GTCCCAGGGTCGGGTGCTCGACGTCGACGAGCAGGCCCTGGGACCGGGTCTGGTCCCACTCGTAGACCTCCTGCAGGTCCCGGACCCGGCCGGACGGGACGCCGGCGGCGGTCAGCCGGGCGAGCAGCTCGTCCCGGTCGACCTCGGCGAAGACGCCCTCGAGCAGGTCGATGAGCCGGTCGCGGTGGGCGACCCGCTCGGGGTTGGTGGCCAGGCCCTCGGCGGCCGGGTCGAGCCCGAACTCGGCGCACAGGCGCTGCCAGAGGCTCTCGTTGCCGCAGGCGATCTGCACCGCTCCGTCCCGGCAGCGGAACAGCCCGTAGGGCGCGATCGAGGGGTGGTGGTTGCCCTGGGCGCGCGGGACCTCCTGGGCCACGGTCCACCGCGTGCCCTGGAAGGCGTGCACGCCGACGAAGGCCGCCAGCAGCGAGGTGCGCACGACCTGCCCGCGGCCGGTGCGCTCGCGCTCCAGCAGCGCGGCGAGCACGCCGTAGGCGCCGTACATGCCCGAGAGCAGGTCGCCGATCGGCACGCCGACCCGCTGCGGGTCGTCCGGCCCGGACCCGGTGAGGGACATCAGGCCCGCCTCGCCCTGGGCGATCTGGTCGTAGCCCGGCCGACCGCCCTCGGGGCCGTCGTGGCCGAACCCGGAGATGGAGAGCACGACCAGCCGCGGGTTGAGCGCGAGCAGGTGGTCGGCCGGGAACCCGAGCCGGTCGAGCACCCCCGGGCGGAAGTTCTCGAGCAGCACGTCGGCGCGGCGGACCAGCTCGGTGAGCGTCTCCCGTCCGTCGTCGGACTTCAGGTCGAGGGCGACCGACTCCTTGTTGCGGTTGCAGGACAGGAAGTAGGTGGCCACCTCCTCCCCGTCGGAGCCCGGCACGAAGGGCGGGCCCCAGGAGCGGGTGTCGTCGCCGGTCCCGGGTGCCTCGACCTTGATGACGCGCGCGCCGAGGTCGGCCAGCATCATGCCGGCGTGCGGACCCGCGAGGGCGCGGGTCAGGTCGAGCACGACGGTCCCGGACAGGGGTCCGGGACGCTGGGGCTGGGGCACGTGGTCCTCCTCGCTTGGTCTGGTGGCCTAGCCAATAGGCAACCGAGCCAGTTGTCAATAGACTCGGCCCATGACTGCCCACACCGGTGCCGACGCGCCGGCACCCTCCGCCGCAGGGGTGCCCGTGCCGCCGCGGCTGTCCCGGCCGCGGCTCTACGAGCAGATCGTCCAGCAGCTGCTGGACCACGTCCGCGTCCACGGGCTGGGTCCCGGGGACCGGTTGCCCGCCGAGCGCGAGCTCGCCCAGGCCCTCGGCGTGAGCCGCGCCTCGCTCGCCCAGGCGCTGGTCGCCCTGGAGGTGGTCGGTATGGTGCACGTCCGCCACGGGGAGGGCGCCACGCTCCTGCGCGGCGCCGACGAGGAGGACGTGCTGCTGAGCGCGGTGCGCACCCACCAGGACTCGCTGCCCGACGTCATCGACGCCCGGTCGGCGCTGGAGACCAAGCTGGCCGCGCTCGCCGCAGAGCGGCGCACCGAGGAGGACCTCGCCGCGATCGAGGCGGCGCTGGAGCTCATGGAGCGCCAGGTCCGGGCCGGGGAGCGATCGCTCGAGGGGGACCAGGCCTTCCACGAGGCCGTCACCCGGGCCGCGCACTCCGCGGTGCTGGCCCGGCTCATGAAGGAGATCGGCGAGCTCATCCTCGAGACCCGCATCGAGTCGCTGTCCACGCCCGGCCGGCCCCAGGACAGCCTCGACAAGCACCGCGTCATCGCCGCCGCGATCCGCGACCGGGACCCGGCCGCGGCCGCCCGGGCGATGGCCGACCACATCGACGTCGTCTCCGACGTCGCGCTGCTGCGCGGCCGCCGGGCCGACGAGGACCACGACGGAGAAGGACGGACATGACCAACCGCGCCGCGGACAACCTGGCCCTGCTGCAGACCGAGACCGACCGCCTGCTGGCCACCGTCGACGCGCTGGGCGCTGACGACCTGCGCCGGCCCAGCCTGTGCCCCGGCTGGACGGTAGCCCACGTGCTCACCCACCTGGCCCGCAACGCCGACGCCCTGCTCAACCTGGTGCGGTGGGCCGACGACGGGCGCGAGCGCGCGGCATACCCCTCCGACCTGGTGCGCGACGCCCAGATCGAGGACGGTGCGCTGCGGGGCCTGGAGGAGATCCGCACCGACGTGCGGCTCAGCGCCGGCCGCTTCGCCGAGGCCGCCCAGGTGCTGACCGGGCCGGCCGGCGAGGCCGAGGTCCGCAGCCGCACCGGCACCCCGGTCACCGGTGCGCAGCTGGTCTCGATGCGGCTGCTCGAGGTGGTCTTCCACCACGTCGACCTGCGCGCCGGCTACCGCTTCGACGACGCCGACGCCGGGTGGGTCGCACGCACGCTGCGGCGCGGCGCCAGGCAGTGGGACGCCGGGGGTGCGCCTGCGCTGACCCTGCGTCCCGAGGGCATGGACCCGATCGAGCTCGGCGGCGGCGGGACCGGGGTCACCGGCACGCCGGGCGGACTGCTGCTGTGGCTCGCGCGCGGCGTGCCCGACGAGGTGCGCTCCGACGCCGGGCTGCCGACGCCGCCACCCTGGGCCTGAGGCCTCCCAGGGTCACCCCCTAGCGTGGCTGCCGTGACGACGCCGCTGCCGATCGAGGACGCCCGGGCCAGGCTCGAGGAGCTGGAGTCCATCAACGCCGACGTGACGCGCCTGCTGATGGAGTACCAGTTCGGGATCGACGAGCTGACCACGAAGATCTCGATCCTGCACGACGAGTTCACCCACCTGCACGACAGCAGCCCGATCGAGCACGTCGACGCGCGGCTCAAGAGCGTGCGCTCGATCGTGGAGAAGGTGCGCCGCCGCGGCTTCGAGCCCTCGATCGAGGCGATCCGGCGCGAGGTGACCGACATCGCCGGCATCCGGGTGACCTGCGGCTTCGTCAAGGACGTCTACGCGGTCTGGGAGATGATCGCCGGTCAGCCGGACCTGACGGTGCTCCAGGTCAAGGACTACATCGCCCGCCCCAAGGCCAACGGCTACCGCAGCCTGCACGCCCAGCTCGAGGTCCCGGTGCACCTGTCCGACCGGATCGTCCCGGTCATCGTCGAGCTGCAGCTGCGGACCGTGGCGATGGACTTCTGGGCCGCGCTGGAGCACAAGATCTACTACAAGTACGACCAGGACGTGCCGGCCGACATCGTCCACGACCTGCGCGCGGCCGCGACCGCCTCGGCCAACCTGGACGCGCAGATGGAGTCGCTGCACGACCGGGTGCACGGCACCGCCCGCTGAGCCCCGGCGTGCGGACGGGTCAGCCGGACCGCTCGCGGACGACCACGCAGCAGCGTCCGTCCTCCGGCTCCAGGCACGCGCAGGCGCCGTCGCAGCCGATCCCGTCGGCCACGCCCTGGACGAAGTGCTGGTTGAGCCCGCAGACGAGCTCGGTGTGCTCCTGCGCCAGCTGGTGGTAGGGGCAGTTGGCCAGCACCATCGCCCCGTCCTCCTCGCGCGGCTCGTAGCCCAGCCCGGCCAGCGCGCCGGCGAGGTCCTCCAGGGTCGGGGCGACCACGGGCCCGTCCCCGGGCCCGTCCACGAGCCCGGCCGCGCGGACGCCGGCGTCGTGGGCCGCCTCGACCACCGAGGCGGACAGCTCGGTGCCCGACAGCGCGCGGGTGACCGCGTCGGCGAGCACCTCGCCGACGAGGTCGTAGCGGCGCGGCGGCAGCGAGACGGCGAACTCCCGGTCCGCCCGCCGGTAGAGCTTGGCCGGCCGACCCGACCCCGGCCCGGTCCGCTCGGTGAGGCGCCGGAACTCGACGTCGAGCAGCCCCTCCTCGGCGAGCCGGTCGAGGTGGAAGTTGACGGTGTGCGCTGCCAGCCCGAGCTCGCGGGCGGCCTGCTCGCGGCCGACCGGGGCGGGCTGGGCGGCGACGTACTCGTAGAGGCGCCGCCGGGTGCTCTCGGCGAGGGCGCCGATGCCGGCGGCCTGAGATCCCAGGTCCATGTCCCCATTCTAAAACAGGATCTTGTTGACACAAGAGCGTCGGCGGGACTACGGTCGAGAGGGTCCGGACCAGGAAGGGAGCCCTCGTTGAGCGCCACCGCAGTCGCGGCAGAACCTGCCGTCGAGCTCCTCCCGGAGCACTCCGCATACCGACGTCCGAGGATCGTCCCCGAGCGCCCGGCCGTGGACCCCGAGGCGGCCGAGCTCGCGGCGGCCGACCTGCTGACCGCGCTGGGGCTGGACCTCTCGCAGGAGCACCTGGCGGACACGCCGGGGCGGATGGCCCGCGCGCTGCTGGAGCTGACCCAGCCCGAGGAGTTCGAGCTGACGACCTTCCCCAACGAGGAGGGCTACGACGAGCTGGTGCTGGTCAGCGACATCCCGGTCCGCAGCCTGTGCGAGCACCACATGCTGCCGTTCGTCGGGGTGGCGCACGTGGGCTACCTGCCCGGCGACCGGATCCTGGGGCTGTCCAAGTTCGCCCGGATGGTCGACCTGCACGCGCGCCGCCCGCAGACCCAGGAACGGCTGACCAAGAGCATCGCCGACCACCTGCAGGAGACGCTCCACGCCCGCGGTGTCGGCGTGGTGGTCGAGGCCGAGCACACCTGCATGACCCTGCGCGGCGCCCGCGTGCCGGGCACCCGCACCACCACGTCCACCGTCCTCGGACGGCTCCGGGAGGACCCGAGCAGCCGCGCCGAGTTCCTCGCACTGACCAGGAGGTCCCGATGAGCCAGCAGAGCACCGAGCCGGACGGCACCCGGCCGGAGCGGATCGTCGTCGTGGGAGGAGGGCTGGCCGCGGCCAAGGCCGTCGAGGGTCTGCGCGAGCGGGGCTACACCGGCTCGATCACCCTCGTCGGCGCCGAGGAGCACCTGCCCTACGAACGGCCGCCCTTCTCCAAGGGCGTCCTCCTCGGCAACGAGGAGCCGGACTCGGCGACGGTGCACGACCGGGACTGGTACGCCGAGCACGACGTGGAGCTCCTCCTCGGCACCAGGGCAAGCGCCGTCGACCTGGCCGGCCGGACCGTGACCGCGGGCGGTCGGACGCTGCCGTACGACGCGCTGCTCGTCGCCACCGGGTCGCGTCCGCGGCACCTGGCGATGGCCGACGGCTCCGGCGCGCCGGTGGCCTACCTGCGGACCAGGGACGACTCGCTGGCGCTGCGGCCACAGCTGCGCGAGGGCGTCTCGGTGCTCGTCGTGGGGGCCGGCTGGATCGGCCTGGAGGTCGCGTCCGCGGCGCGCCAGGACGGCGCCGACGTCACCGTGGTCGAGCCGGCGGAGGTCCCGCTGGCCCGGGTCCTCGGGCCGGAGCTCGGCGAGCGCTTCGCCCAGCTGCACCGCGACCACGGCGTCGACCTGCGCCTGGGGGTCGGGGTCGAGGCGATCGAGCACGGGGACGACGGGACCGACGTCACGCTGTCGGACGGCTCGCACCTGCACCCGGACCTGCTCGTCGTCGGCATCGGCGTCGAGCCCGAGGTCGAGCTGGCCGAGCAGGCCGGGCTCGAGGTCGACAACGGCATCCTCGTCGACGCGCGGCTGCGCACCAGCGACCCGCACGTGTGGGCCGCGGGCGACGTCGCCAACCACGACCACCCGGTCCTCGGTGCGCGGATCCGGGTCGAGCACTGGGACGTCGCGCTCAACCAGGGCACCTACGTCGCCGGGTCGATGCTGGGCGGGGACGAGCCCTACACCAACCAGCCGTACTTCTTCACCGACCAGTACGACTGGGGCATGGAGTACGTCGGCCACGTCGGCCCCGACGGCTACGACGAGGTCGTCACCCGCGGCGAGCCGGCGGACGGGATGACCGCCTTCTGGCTCAAGGACGGCAGGATCCTGGCCGCGATGCAGGTCAACGACTGGGACGCCACCGACCACCTCCGCCCCCTGGTCGGCCGGCCCGCGCCGGAGAAGCTGGGCGATCCGTCGGTGCCGCTGGCCGAGCTGCACTGAGCGCCCTTGCCCGGGCGCGCCCGGCAGGGCGAGGATGAGGGGGCAACGGCATACCTCCCCCGAAAGGTCGACGATGACCAACCTCGCGAACAACCTCGTCCGCACCGCCGAGCAGCACCCGGACCGGCCGGCGATCATCCTCGACGACGTCCGGCTGACCTACGCCGAGCTGGAGCACTCGGTCCGCCGGCTCGCGGGCTGGCTGCGCGGGCAGGGGATCGGCGAGGGCGACCGGGTGGCGCTGATGCTGCCCAACGTGCCCGCCTTCCCGGTGATCTACTACGCCGCGCTGCGCATCGGCGCGGTCGTCGTGCCGATGAACCCGCTGTTCAAGCGCCGCGAGATCGAGTTCTACCTGCAGGACTCCGGGGCGAAGCTGCTCGTCGCGATGCCGGGCGAGGAGGCGCAGGCCGCGGTCGAGGCGACCGGCGCGCAACTGATGGCCATCGGGCCGGAGGGACTGAGCGCCTACCTCGACGGTGACGAGGCCGCCGAGCCGGTCACCGACGTGGTCGAGCGGGCCGGCGACGACACGGCGGTGATCCTCTACACCTCCGGCACCACCGGCCGGCCCAAGGGCGCCGAGCTGACCTTCGACAACCTGCAGACCAACCTGGCCACCACCGACGAGACGCTGCTCCACCTCGGTCCCGAGGACGTGGTGATGGGCTGCCTGCCCCTCTTCCACGTCTTCGGTATGACGGTCGCGCTCAACACCGCGGTCGCGGCGGGCGCGGCGCTGACGATGATCCCGCGCTTCGACCCCGCCAGGGTCCTGGCGATCATGGAGCGCGACGGCGCGACCCTCTTCGCCGGCGTCCCGACCATGTACGGCGCGATGCTGGCGGCCGCGGCCGCCGCCGACACCAGGCCCGACCTGTCGGCGCTGCGGCTGGCGGTCTCCGGCGGCTCGAGCCTGCCGCTGGAGGTGATGCGCCGGTTCGAGGAGGTCTTCGGCGCCGCGATCCTCGAGGGTTACGGCCTGTCCGAGACCAGCCCGGTCGCCTCCTTCAACCACCCCGACAAGGAGCGCAAGGCCGGCTCGATCGGCACCCCGGTCCGCGGCTGCGAGATGAAGCTGACCGCCGACGACGGCAGCGACCTCGACCCGTCCGACACCGAGGCGGTCGGCGAGATCTGCATCCGCGGCGAGAACATCATGAAGGGCTACTGGCGGCAGCCGGAGGCCACCGCCCAGGTGATCGACGCCGACGGCTGGTTCCACTCCGGCGACCTCGCCCGGCGCGACGCGGACGGCTACTACTACATCGTGGACCGCAAGAAGGACATGATCCTGCGCGGCGGCCTCAACGTCTACCCCCGGGAGGTGGAGGAGGTGCTCTACGAGCACCCTGCGGTGGCGGAGGCCGCCGTCGTGGGCGTCCCGCACCCCGAGCTCGGCGAGGAGGTCAGCGCCTACGTCGTGCTGCGGCCGGGTGCGCAGGCGACGCCCGAGGAGATCGTCGAGCACGTCAAGGGCCAGGTGGCGCCGTACAAGTACCCGCGCACCGTCCACCTCATCGACGAGCTGCCCAAGGGGGCGACCGGCAAGATCCTCAAGCGCGAGCTGCGCGGTCGGTAGGGAGCCGCCGCCCCCTCTCCCCGCGCTGGCGGATCCTGTCCCGCTCTGCCGGGTTTTTCCGGCAACTGTTGCCGGTCTGCCCGGGAGGTGCACGCCATACCCTCGGGGACAACGTCTGTCAGCAGTGACGTCCGCCAACGAGGAAGGCCCCGAACATGCCCGACCCGATCGAAGTACGCAAGGTCCCGATCCACAGCGTCAGCGACGCCAGCGAGTTCACCAAGCTGCTCGACGACGGTGTCCTCGAGGCGGACCGGGTGCTGGCCATCATCGGCAAGACCGAGGGCAACGGCGGCGTCAACGACTACACGCGGATCATCGCCGACCGCGCCTTCCGCGAGGCGCTGGTGGCGCACGGCGTGGACGCCGAGAGGGTCAAGGAGATCCCGATCGTGTGGTCGGGCGGCACCGACGGCGTGATCAGCCCGCACGCGACGATCTTCGCCACCGTCGACCCCTCCACCGTGGAGGCCACCGACGAGCCGCGCCTGACCGTGGGCATGGCGATGAGCGAGCCGCTGCTGCCCGAGGAGATCGGCCGCACCGGCATGGTCGACAAGGTCGCCGCCGCGGTCAGGGTCGCCATGGAGCGCGCCGGGATCACCGACCCGGGCGACGTCCACTACGTCCAGACCAAGACGCCGCTGCTGACGATCGACACGATCCGCGACGCGCACAGCCGCGGCCAGACCGTCGTCACCGACGACACGCTGACCTCGATGGACGTGTCCAACGGCACCACCGGCCTCGGCATCGCGGTCGCGCTGGGCGAGATCGACGGGATCACCGACGAGGAGATCATGAAGGACCGCTCGAAGTACTCCGCGGTCGCCTCCTGCTCCTCCGGCGTCGAGCTGGACCGGGCACAGGTCGTCGTCGTCGGCAACGCCACCGGCGTGGGCGGGCGCTACCGCATCGGCCACTCGGTCATGGAGCACGCCCTGGACCAGGACGGCATCTGGAACGCGATCAAGGACGCCGGCCTCGACCTGCCCGAGCGGCCGCACCGCGACGACCTCCAGGGCCGCCTGGTCAACGTCTTCCTCAAGTGCGAGGCCAGCCAGGACGGCAAGGTCCTCGGTCGCCGCAACGCGATGCTCGACGACTCCGACGTGCACTGGCACCGGCAGATCAAGGCCGCCGTCGGTGGCGTGACCGCCGCCGTGACCGGCGACCCCGCCGTCCTCGTGTCGGTGTCGGCCGCCCACCAGGGCCCCGACGGCGGCGGGCCCGTCGCCGCGATCGTCGACCTCGGCGAGGACCCGACGGGCTACGTCGCGCCCTGAGCGCAGGGGCGGGTGCCTGACCCGGCGCGGATCGAGGGCGCGGGGTCGAGGAGGTAGGCGGCCACGTATGTCTGACCCACGTGATGGGTCAGGGATACGTGGCCGCCGCGCTGTGCGGGGGACATCCCCCGGACCGGACCGGTGGCCCGCCCGGTGGGGCCGGACCGCAGGACGGGACATGCTGGTGACATGAGCTCGACCACCAACGCCCTCGTCCGCCCCCGGCACGACCGCGTCATCGCGGGCGTCTGCGCCGGCCTCGCGCGCCGCTTCGGCGTCAGCCCCGGCCTCGTCCGGCTGCTCGCGGTCCTCTCGATCATCCTGCCCGGCCCGCAGGTCCTGGCCTACCTGGTGCTCTGGGTGATCATGCCCAACGAGCGCTGAGCGCGGGGCGCTCAGAGGTCCGGCGCCGTGGCGGCGAACCCGGTCGCCCGCTCGTAGACCCGAGCCAGCGCGAGCAGCCGCACGTCGGCACCGGGCGCGGCGACCAGCTGCAGACCGACGGGCAGGCCGTCCACGAAGCCGCCGGGCACCGACAGCGCCGGGCAGCGCGTCGCCGAGATCAGGCTGCAGGAGCGCATCCAGTCCAGGTAGGTCTCCAGCTGCACGCCGTCGATCTCGGTCGGCCAGCGCTGCTCCACCGGGAAGGGCATCGTCTGCACCGTCGGCGTCAGCAGCAGGTCGTGGTCGCCGAACCAGCGACGCACGCCGGCGTCCAGCCGGCGGCGCGCCTCGGCGGCCGACATCAGCTGCTCGGCGGTCAGCTCCAGGCCGCGGGTGACGTTCCAGACGACGTCCTCCTTGACCTTCCCGTCGTCGCGGTGCTCGGCCACGACGCGGCGCAGGTTGGTGGCCATGTCGAAGGCGCGCGTGACGTCGAAGACCTCGTCGGCGTCGGACAGGTCCGGCGCCGACTCCTCGACGGTGGCGCCGAGCGACTCCAGCACCCGGGCCTGCTCCTCGACCACCCGGCGCACGGCCGCGTCGACCGGCACACCGAGACCGAGGTCGACGGCCAGACCGACCCGCACCCCGGAGAGGTCGGTGGGGCCCTCGTCGGTCAGCAGCGCCGCGAAGGCCGGGCCGTCGGCCGGGCAGGCCGCGGGCACGGCCGGGTCGGGCCCGGCCACCACGAACATCCCCAGCGCGAGGTCGTCGACCGAGCGCGCCATCAGCCCCTGCTTGCCCAACCAGGCCTCCGGGTTGGCGCTGGGCACGATCGGGACCACGCCCTGGCTGGGGCGCAGGCCGAGCACGTTGCACCACGCGGCCGGGTTGCGCAGCGAGCCGCCCATGTCGCTGCCGTCGGCCAGCGCCTGCATCCGCGTCGCGAGCGCGGCCGCGGCGCCCCCGGAGGACCCACCCGCGGACAGCGCCGGGTCGTAGGGGTTGCCGGTCGCCCCGAACACCGGGTTGAAGGTGTGGGAACCGGCGGCGAACTCCGGCGTGTTGTTCTTGCCGGTCGCGATCGCGCCGGCGTCCCACAGCCGCCGGACGACCAGGTCGCTGTGCGTGGGCACCAGGTCGGCCATCAGCGGCGAGCCGCTCGTGGTCCGGATCCCCTCGGTGGAGTGGGTGTCCTTGTGGGTCATCGGTATGCCGTGCAGCGCCGGCAGCGGACCACCGGCGGCCGCGCGCTCGTCGGCCTGCGCGGCCTGCTCGGTCGCCCGCTCGGCGACGAGCGTGACGACGGCGTTGACGGCGGGGTTGACCCGCTCGATCCGCTCCAGGTGGTCGGCGAGGACCTCCCGGGCGCTGACCTCGCGGGAGCGCAGCATCCGGGTCAGCTCGACCAGACCCAGCTCGTGGAGGGTGCTCATGCCCGCTCCGCCAGCGCCTTGAGCGCGTCCACGAAGACCTGCGCGGGCGGGGTGACGAGCCCGGCACCGACCTGGCCGGTGCCCGCGACCTTGCCGGCCATGCCGGTGTTGATCTGGGGGAGCACGCCGGTGCGGGCCACGGCCACGGCGTCGATCGCGATCGGCGCGCCGCGGAAATCCAGCACCGGGATCTGCAGGGTGGGGTGCTCGCCGAGGGTGATCTCGTACATGGTCCGGGTGGTCGTCAGCGCGAAGGCGACGTCGCCGCCGACCAGCCGCACGATCGCCGGGGCCGCGGCCATCACGAAGCCGCCCATGCCGGCGGTCTCGGTGATCGCCGAGTCGCCGATGTCGGGGTTGGCGTCCTCCGGGCCGTAGGAGCCGAGGAAGAGGCCCTCGGGGGTGTTCGCCGGCGCGGTGAACCACTCGTCGCCGGTGCCGGCCAGCTGGATGCCGAAGTCGGTGCCGTTGCGGGCCATCGTCACCACGACCGAGGAGCCGGGGATGTCCTTGGCGGCGGCCATCGCCAGCTTGCACGCCGGCATCACCAGGTTGAGGGCGAAGTGGTCGTTGGCGCCGACGAAGCGGCATACCTCCGCGATGTCGTCGGCCGGCCGGTCCTGGCGGACGATGTGCGGGAGCAGGTCGCGCAGGAACATGAGCGTGGCGCTGCGGTTGCGGTTGTGGCCCTCGTCGCCCATCTGCAGCATCTGCGGCAGGTAGGCCTTGACGTCGACCGGCCCGTGCGACTCGACCGCCTCGGCCAGCACCGGCCCGAGCACGTCGCGCATCCACGCCAGACGGGTCTGCACCTCCTCGTTGAAGGCGCCGTAGCGCAGCACCTTGCCCAGCCCCTCGTTGAGCGAGCAGCAGGAGGTGGTGCCGTGGACGGGGTCGCGCAGCTCGAAGACCCACATCGACGGGCTGATCACCCCGGCCATCGGGCCGACCGCGCCGCGGCTGTGGCACGGGGCGAGGCTGATGTCGGGGCCGGCGAGCTTCTCCTCGGCCTCCTCCGGCGTGGCCGCGAGGCCCTCGAAGATCATCGCCCCGATGAGCGCTCCCCTCATCGGGCCGGAGGCGCGCTCCCACGTCAGCGGGGGGCCGCTGTGCAGGAACTCGCCGGGCTTCAGCCCGAGCAGCTCGCTCGCCGGCGCGATGCGGACCAGCTCGGCCTCGGCGGAGGTGATCCGCTCCAGGGCGGTCCGGTTGGCCTCCTCGCGGCGCGGGTCGGCCATCACCCGGGCGAGGGCGTCCTCGACACCCTCCATCGGCGGGTGCCACTGGACGTCGGTGACGGGGACGGCCTGCTCGCGCAGGGTCTGGCTGAACAGCTCGGCGCCGGCGGCGACGACGAGGTGGGTCCTCCGGTGGTCGGGACGAGGGGTATGTGGTGCGCGCGCCGGTGCGTCAGGCCCGGCCGAGCAGCCGGAGCGCGGTGCGCACGGCCTGGGCGTGCGAGGTGAAGACGTTGGCCCCGGCCGCGGAGAGCGCGTGGGCGCAGGAGGTCAGCCCCTGCGGGTCGGACTCGGTGCCGACGAGCGCGACGACGACCGACAGGTGCCGGCCCTGCCCGAAGGCCTCGGCCCGCGCGGCGGAGATCGCCTCCGCGAGCTCGCCGGCCGGGTCCGGGTGCGAGCCGTGGCCGAGGACGAGGTCGACCAGCAGCACGCCGCAGGACGCGTCGGCGCCCTGCTCGCGGACCTTCTCCAGGCGGAGCGTCGGGTCGATCATCGGGTGCGCGCGGCCGCGGGTCAGCTCGTCGTCGCCGAAGTCGATGACGGTGTGCCCGGCGAGCGCGCCCTGGCCGGAGACCTTCGGGCTGCCCTCGAGCGGGATGTTGGAGCTGATCGGACCGAGGGCCTCCTCGGCGATCAGCATCGCCTCGTCGGCGAGCGTCCCGCCGCAGTAGAGCCCGCGCAGCGAGTCGCCCCGGGCCGGCTCGCCGGCCGGGCGCGGCTCGGTGGCGGCCCACCAAGGCCACTCGGGCACCTGCGCGCCGGCGGCCGTCAGCGCCGCCTCGGTGGCGGCGGTGAGGTCGGGCAGGCCACGGCCGAGGGTGGCCCACGAGACCGTGAGCCCGAGCGAGCCGGCCAGCCCGTCCAGCTCCTCGACGACGGCCAGCGAGGCCGGCTTGGACACGATGATCACGTGCTCGGTGGCCCCGTCGGCGGCCAGCGCGCGCAGCGCCTGCCGGGCCGAGCGGCCGCCGACCTCGGCGGACAGGTCGCGCCCGCCCAGGCCGAGGACGTGGCTGACGCCCTCGCCGGCGAGGTCGAGCAGGCTCATCACCTGCTGGGCGCCCGTGCCGGAGGCGGCGACGATGCCGAAGCGGCCCGGGCGCACCACGTTGGCGAAGCCGAGCGAGGCGCCGTTGACCACGGCCGTCCCGCAGTCGGGGCCCATGACGAGCACGTCGGCGGCGGCCGCGGCGTCCTTGAGCGCGATCTCGTCCTCGACGCTGACGTTGTCGGAGAAGAGCATGACCGACAGGCCCGAGCGCACCGCGTCGAGCGCGTCGACCACGGCGTGCTGCCCGGGCGTGGAGATCAGCGCGAGCGAGGCGCCGGAGCGTGCGGCGGCCGAGCCGATGGTGCGCGGCGCCACCTCCTCGGCGGTCCCGGTCTCCCGGGACCTCGCGTGCAGCTCGGCGAAGACCTCCTCCAGCCGGGCCAGCCCGGCCGCCAGCGCCTCCTGCCCGGTCCCGCGCAGGGCGACGACCAGGTCGTTGGGGCCGGCCGTGGCGGGCACGTCGAAGCCCACGTCGCGCATGAGGCCGAGGTTGAGCTCGGTGCCCATGCCGATGAGGGCGTCGGTCACGCCCGGCGTGGTCCTCACCTGCTGGGACACCTGCATCAGGGTCACGGAGTCGTGGTAGACGCCGGTGCGCACGTCGACCGTGTCGGTCCTCACGGCGGTGTCGGTCACATGGGTGTCGGTCACGTCAGTCCTCTCGGGGATGGGGCGGTGGCGAGCAGGTGCGTCAGGGCGGTCCGGACGCCGACGAGCAGGTCGGAGCCGGAGGAGTGGCCGACCCGGGTCACGGCCCGGGCGAGGGTGGCCAGGTCGGCTCCCGCCCCCGGTCCGCGCCGCGCGGCGGCGAGGAGGTCGAGGACGGGCGGCACGCCATACCCCTCGCGCGCGTCGCGCAGGAGGGTCACCGAGAGCGCGGTGGTGCGGTGCAGG
>QEUR01000060.1 GCA_003577095.1 Acidobacteriota bacterium | reverse complement strand
CTCCGGGTCGAGCGCGTGCTCGGCGTCGATGAAGGCGGCGATGCCGCCGGCGCGCTGGGCGTTGGCGACGGCGTGCAGCGCGACCGTGGTCTTGCCGCTGGACTCCGGGCCGTAGATCTCCACCACGCGGCCGCGCGGGAGACCGCCGACCCCGAGCGCGACGTCGAGCGCGATGGCCCCGGTCGGGATCACCTGGATGGGCGGCCGGTCCTCGTCGCCCAGA
Organism: Acidobacteriota bacterium; assembly: GCA_003577095.1. Lineage (GTDB taxonomy): Bacteria > Actinomycetota > Actinomycetes > Actinomycetales > Dermatophilaceae > Ornithinicoccus. The sequence continues at coordinate 22,044 of QEUR01000060.1, read as the reverse complement.
CGCATGACCGATCCCTTGCCGTGCTGCTTCTCGATCTGGGCCATGACCGTCTCGAGCGAGCGCAGCTTGTCGTTGCTCGCCGTCGCTGTCTTGGTGGCCGTCTTGCTCTGAGCCATCTCCTGCTCCTTCGTCTCGTGGTGAGCGCGCCTACCTTCGACCGGTCTCCGGTCGTCGCCCCGATGTCAGGACGTCCGTTCCATGTCCGATCAGACGCTAGGCGCCCCCACCGACAGACCCGACCGACCACCCTGGTGCTGTGGACGACGGCACCGCCGAGGACGCCATGTGGACAACAGTAGATCGAAAGCCTGTACGAAGCGGCACCTCCCCCGGCGTGTCGCGAGGCCGCGCCGGAGCACGCGCCGCCACGTCCGCGCCGGCGGCCGAGGGCCGCCGGCGCCTTCCCCGACGTCAAGGACAAGTCTCCGTGGGGCTTACACTTGCCCGACCGGGATCCCCGACACCGCCGTCCCCCGGGCCCTCCCTCCCCCGCCCACCAGGAAGCTCCATGGCCCTGCTCGTGATGAAGTTCGGCGGCTCGTCGGTCTCCGACGCCGCGGCGATGACCCGCGTCGCCCGCCGGGTGGCCGCCGCGCACAAGGCGGGGGACCAGGTGGCCGTGGTCGTCTCGGCGATGGGCGACACCACCGACGACCTGCTCGACCTCGCCGCCCAGATCGCCCCCGGCGTCCCGCCGGAGCGCGAGATGGACATGCTCCTGTCCGCCGGGGAACGCATCTCGATGGCACTGCTGGCGATGGCGATCCAGCAGCTCGGCGTCCCGGCGCGCAGCTTCACCGGCTGGATGGCCGGCATGCGCACCGACACGGCGCACGGCCGGGCCCGGCTGCTCGACGTCCAGCCGGACCGGGTGCGGCGCGCCCTCGACGAGGGCGGCGTGGCCATCGTCGCCGGCTTCCAGGGCATCTCCACCGACGACGACGTCACCACGCTGGGCCGGGGTGGCTCGGACACCACCGCGGTCGCGCTCGCCGCGGCGCTCGACGCGGCCGTCTGCGAGATCTACACAGACGTCGACGGGCTCTACACCGCCGACCCGCGGATCGTGCCGAGCGCCCGGCGCGTCACCAGGATCACCATCGAGGAGACCCTCGAGATGGCGGCGCACGGGGCCAAGATCCTGCACCTGCGTGCCGTCGAGTACGCCCGCCGCTTCAACGTCCCGCTCCACGTCCGCAGCAGCTTCTCCGACCAGGAGGGCACGCGGATCCTCGCCGGCCGACCCCTGACGGAGGACACCATGGAAGAGCCGATCATCTCCGGGATCGCCCACGACCGCTCCCTCGGGAAGGTGACGGCGGTCGGCATACCGGACCGACCGGGCGCGGCGGCCGCGGTCGTCGGTGCCGTCGCCCGCGCCGGCGTCTCGGTCGACATGATCGTCCAGAACGTGTCGACCTCGGACGCGGCCACCTCCGACATCTCCTTCACGATCCCGGAGTCCGACGGCCGCACGACGGTCGCGGCGGTCCGGGCGCTGCAGGACGAGATGGGGTTCGCGGACGTCCTCTACACCAGCCACGTCGGCAAGCTCTCCCTCGTCGGGGCGGGCATGCGCTCCAACCCCTCGGTCGCCTCGCGCCTGTTCGCGGCGCTGGCCGACGCGGGGGTCAACATCGAGATGATCAGCACCTCCGAGATCCGCATCTCGGTGATCTGCGACCAGGCCGACCTCGAGGAGGCAGTCCGGGCGGTGCACACGGCGTTCGAGCTGGACGCCGACGAGGACGCCGTGGTCTACGGCGGGACGGGAAGGTGAGCACGATGGCGAGCACGAGCACGGTGGCGCAGGACGCGGTGACGCGAGACACCGCATACCGGGGACGACACCTGCACGTCGCGGTGGTCGGTGCCACCGGTCAGGTGGGCGGGGTGCTGCGCACCCTCCTGTCGGAGCGTGGGTTCCCGGTCGCCTCCGTCCGCTATCTCGCCTCCTCGCGGTCGGCCGGCACCGAGCTCGAGTGGGCGGGCTCGGTCAACGGGCTCGAGGGGTATGACGCACCGCGCCAGATCGTGGTCGAGGACGTGGAGACCGCGGACCTCTCCGGCATCGACGTCGCGCTGTTCTCCGCCGGTGGCGGGGCGTCGCGGGCCCACGCACCCCGGTTCGCCGAGGCGGGCGCGGTGGTCGTCGACAACTCCTCGGCCTGGCGGATGGACGAGCGAGTGCCGCTCGTCGTGAGCGAGGTCAATCCGGACGACCTGGAGCTCGCGGTGTGCGACGGCGGCTCACGCATCGTGGCCAACCCCAACTGCACGACGATGGCCGCGATGCCGGTGCTGGCGCCGTTGCACGCCGAGGCGGGGCTCGAGAGGCTGCGCGTGGCGACCTACCAGGCGGTGTCGGGTTCCGGGCTCGCCGGCGTCGACGAGCTCGCAGGGCAGGTGCGCGGCGCGGTCGAGGACGGCTCGCCCATCGAGGACCTCACGCACGACGGCTCGGCCGTGATGCTGCGCGAGCCGAAGGCGTACGTCGCCCCGATCGCCTTCAACGTGGTCGCCCTCGCCGGAGACCTGGTCGAGGACGGGGAGACGTCCGAGGAGGTCAAGCTGCGCGCCGAGTCCCGCAAGATCCTGGGGATCCCCGGGCTCGCCGTGGCCGGGACGTGCGTGCGGGTCCCGGTCTTCACCGGTCACAGCCTTGCCGTGCACGCCGAGTTCGCCCGCCCCATCACTCCCGAAGAGGCGACGAAGCTGCTGGCCGACGCCCCCGGCGTCGAGCTGGCGGACCTGCCCACACCGCTGACCGCTGCCGGGGAGGACGCCTCCTACGTCGGTCGGATCCGGGTCGACCAGAGCGTCCCGGACGGGCGTGGGCTGGTGATGTTCATCAGCAACGACAACCTGCGCAAGGGGGCTGCCCTGAACACGGTCCAGCTCGCCGAGACGCTGCTGGAGCGCGACCTGGTCTGAGGTCCTCGTCCGCTCCCTGGCTGGGGCCCGTCCTCGCCTTCGGTCAGAAGGGTGGGGGTTCGTCGTCGGGGTCGGGCCTGGGCGTGTGGTCGGTGTCGGTGCTGGGGGCGGTGGCCTGGACGCCAGCGGAAGAAGTGTGGGCCCCGCTCAGTCTCCGGGCTCCGCCCGCGGCGCGTCCGCCGCCGCGTCTCCCGTCGACGGCTCCCCCGCGATCCCGGTGTCCAGCGCCCGGCGGATCTCCTCGATCACCGCCTGCTCCTCGGCGGCCACGCCGCCTGCCGCCGCGGCCACCCGGTCCGCTGCCGCGAGGACGACCTGCCGGAAGCCCCGAGCCTGCCCGGGTGCCTTGGCACGCAGCACCTGCATCACCCGCTTCAGGTCGGCCAGGACCTCCGCCCGCACCTCCTCGGGCGACCCGGTGCGCGGGGCGGGGAAGCCGCCCTCGGCGAACAACGCCCTCACCTCCTCGGGCGCCTCCTGAAGCGCCCGCGAGCCGGCCATCGACTCCTTGAAGGTCGCGAAGAAGCCGGGGTCTGCCTGTGAGACCAGCGCGATCGCGCCGAACACCGCTCGACGGATCAGCTGGTGGTCGGCCTCGGTCAGCAGCGGGGAGGAGTGCTCGCTCATGTGCCTACTGTGGCCCGTGCGGCCACCGCTGTCACGTCCCGCTGTGCGGTGCGTCCCGCCGACCGGGCCCGTCAGGGACGCCAAGTAGGGTGCGCGGGTGCGACTGAGCGAGTTCTGGGCCTTGATGGAGCAGGAGTTCGGGCAGGGGTATGCCGCTGTGGTCGCCAGCTCGCACGCCCTCAGCGCGCTCGGGAGCAGGACGGCCTCCGAGGCCCTGGAGGACGGCGTCCCGCCCCGCCAGGTGTGGCGGGCGGTGTGCGCCGACCTGGACGTGCCCGCCGAGCACCAGCACCTGCCCGACCCCAAGCGCAAGGACTGACGAGCACCAACCACGCCCCACGTCATACCCCTCCGACGAGGGCGACCACGAGGAGCATGGCGGGCATCGCCAGCAGGGTGGTGGCCAGCACCGTGTCCCGGGCGATGTCCTCGCCGCGCCCGTAGGCGACCGCGAGGATGAAGACGTTCTGCGCAGTCGGCAACGCAGACATGACCACGGCGGCCAGCACCTCGGCGTCGGACAGGCCGAGGACGGGTCCAGCCACGAGGGCGGCGACCGCGGGCATGAGCCCGAGCTTGAGCAGCACGACGACGCCCAGCTCGGCCAGGTTGCCCCGGCCGCGCGGCACCGGCGAGAGCCGCAGCGAGATCCCGAACGCCAGCAGCATGACCGGGATCGCCAGCCCTCCGACCAGCTCGACCGGTGCCCGGACGACCCCCGGCAGCTCCAGCCCGAGGACGGCGACCACCAGACCGAGGAGGCTGCCGATGGTCAGCGGGTTGGTCACCGGCGAGCGCAGCACCCGCCGCAGCGACACCCGCCCCTGCTGGCTCGCGTCCAGCGCCGCCAGCCAGGCCGGCTGCAGCACGAGCAGCTGCATGAGGATCACCGGCGCCGACCACGACCCGTCGCCGAGGACGTAGATCGCGATCGGCAGCCCGAGGTTGTTGGAGTTGACGTAGCTCACGCCCATGCCCCCCATGAGCGAGTGGGTGACGGACCGGCGCAGCACCAGCCGCGCGACGAGGAGGTATGCCGCGGCCGTCACCACCGCGCCCGCCACCGTCGCGACGAGGAACCCGGAGAAGATGACCCCGACGTCGGCGTCGGCCACGACGAGGAAGAGGAGCGCCGGCGAGCCGACCCAGAAGGTGAGGCGTGCGAGCACCTGCTGCTCGGAGCGTCCGAACATGCCCGTGTGCGCCAGGAACCAGCCGACCGCGATCACCGCCGCGATCAGCCAGAAGCCCTGCAGGACGGCCACCACGACGTGCATTATCCGTGCCACGCGGGCCCCGCGCGATGGCTGGGCGCCGAGCCCGACGCGTTACCCTGCAGCAATGACCGATTCGCGCACGCGCCCCGGCTCCAGCGGTGCGGGGGACGAGGACGACGGCTACCTGGAGGCGGAGTACGTCACCGGCGACGGCGGCGTGACGCGCGACCTGCTGGACCGCCGACCGGTGGTCCCCCGCACGGTGGCGGCGCTCTACGAGACCCGCCCCAAGCTCAACCCGAACACCGCGATCGCCCAGTTCCTGCAGCGGGTGCGCCTGCAGGAGCGGCACGGCCACCTGCGCGTCGTCGACGACCTCATCGGGCTGCAGCGCCGGGTCGGCGACACCATCGAGCACTACAAGGACAAGCTGCTCAACGCCGAGGCCAAGAGCGGCGCCACCGAGTCGGCCAAGTTCGGCATCGGCCACTTCAACGGCGAGCGCGCGGTCGTCTACGTCGTGGACTGGGCCTTCTTCGCCGGGTCGCTCGGCGAGGTCGCCGGGGAGAAGTTCGTCCAGGCCGCCGAGCTGGCCGCCCGCGAGAAGCTGCCGCTGGTCAGCATGGGCGCCTCCTCCGGCGTCCGCCAGCACGAGAACGTCCTGGGCCTGGTCCAGATGCAGCGCATGGCCGCGGCCGCCAACAAGTTCCAGCACACCACCAACCGCCCCTACATCTCGGTGCTCGCCGGTCAGGTATGGGGTGGGATGTCCGCGAGCGCGGTCCCGGTCGCCGACCTCGTGGTCGCCCTGGAGGGCACCGACTACGGCTTCGCCGGGGCCCGCGTCATCGAGACCTTCGAGGGCAAGCAGGTCCCCAGGGGTATGCAGTCCGCCGAGGCCAACTACCTGGACCGCAACGTCGACGTGCTGGTCAAGGACGTGGACGAGCTCATCGTCTTCCTGGGGCGGATCTTCGCCGCCGACCGCTCGGTCAGCAAGATCCGTCCGGAGAAGGGCACCGGGGTGACCCGCCCCCACGACGTCGTCGAGGGCGGGCGGGCGATGACGGCCGGTCCGGAGGGGTTCTCGGCCGCGCTCTGGGACCACCAGGTCACCGAGCAGACCGTGCAGGTCCCCCGCGCCCGTCGCGACCGTCCGGGCACCGAGATGGCGCTGCGCGACGCGCTGATGGCCCGCTACAACGAGATCGCCGCCAGCGCCGGCCGGCTGGACACCGAGTTCTTCCTGCAGACCGTCTTCGACTCCGCGGTGCCGTTCTACAACCACGTGCGCTTCGAGGACGAGAAGACCTATCCCAACGTCATCGCGGGGCTGGGCACGATTGGCGAGCAGACCTTCATGGTCATCGGCGACCAGCCCTCCTACCGGATCTCCGGCGGCTACGTGGGCAAGAAGCCCGCCAACCCGGGACCGGAGGACTTCGAGTACGGCGTGCGCATGATGCAGGCCGCCCAGCGCTGGGAGCTGCCGATCGTCTTCTTCACCGACACCCTCGGCGCGCTGCCGACGATGGCGGCCGAGCGGCGTGGCCAGTCCCGGGCGATCGCGCAGAGCATCAAGACCTCCGCCTCGCACCCGCTGCCGACCGTCTCGGTGATCAGCGGCGCGATGGGCAGCGGCGGCGGCCTGGCGACCACGCCCTTCGGCCGGCACACGATCATGCTGGACAGCGCCCTGGGCTTCGTCTCCGAGCCGCGGTCGACCGCGACGATCCTCTACGCCGAGGCCAACCCCAGCGTCGAGCAGGTCGGGATGACCCTGGAGACGATGCGCGCCTCCGCCGACGACCTCAGGGCGCAGGGCCTGGTCGACACGATCGTGCACGACGCCGAGGACCCCTACGCGACGTCACGGGCCCTTCGGGCGGCCATCGTCGAGGGCTACAACCGGCAGTACGGCCTGACCCCGCGGCGCCTGCGCCGACAGGCCGACGAGCGGCTGCGGCCCAAGACGCTGGGCAAGCTCGCGACCGAGGACTGAAGCCTCAGCTCGTCCACGCCTGCCACAGCGCGGCGTACTCGCCGCCGGCCGCGATCAGCTCCTCGTGGCTGCCGAGCTCGACGATCCGTCCGTCCTGCACGACCGCGATCCGGTCGGCGTCGTGCGCCGTGTGCAGCCGGTGGGCGATCGCGACGACCGTGCGGTTGGTCAGCAGCGCGCTCATCGATCCCTCGAGGTGGCGCGCCGTGCGCGGGTCGATGAGCGAGGTGGCCTCGTCGAGGACCAGGGTGTGCGGGTCGGCCAGGATCAGCCTGGCCAGGGCGACCTGCTGGGCCTGTGCCGGGGTGAGCGGGTGGTTGCCCGAGCCGAGGACGGTGTCCAGCCCGCGCGGGAGCGCCCGCACCCAGGCGTCGGCGTCCACGGTGGCGAGCGCACCCCATACCGCGTCCTCGCCCGAGCCCTCGCGCGCGAGCTCGACGTTGTCGCGCACGGAGCCACGGAAGACGTGGTGCTCCTGGGTGACCAGCGCGACCTCGCGGCGCAGCCGTTCGAGGGGCAGCTCGACCAGGTCGACGCCGCCGACGCGGACCGACCCGGTGCGGGGCGCGTGGATGCCGGACAGCAGCCGGCCCAGGGTCGACTTGCCCGAGCCCGAGGGGCCGACGATGGCCAGCCGCTCCCCCGGCACCAGGTCGAGGTCGATGCCGTGCAGGACGTCCTGGCCCTCGCGGTAGGCGTAGCGCAGCCCGCGGCCGACCAGCTCCGAGCGCCGCGGCTCACGATCCCCGGCCTCGCGGTCCGGCGGGACCTCGGCGATGCCGAGGAGCCGCGTGGTGGAGGCGATGCCGACCTGCAGCTCGTCGATCGTGCCCACCAGCCGGTCGAAGGGCCCGTGGAAGGTCTCGATGTAGAGCATCGCCGCGGTGAGCTGGCCCAGCGTCACCACGCCCCGGGTGTAGAGCACCGCGCCGACCGCCAGCGTGATGACGCGCGGGATCGAGAACGCCATGTCCATGACGGCGAAGAGGATGTTGCGCAGGAAGAGCCCGTAGCGCTCGGCCTGGGAGGACACCTCGATGTCGTCGACGGCGGCCTGCCGGCGCCGCTCCTGCAGCCCGTAGGCCTCGACGGTGCGCACGCCCTCCACGGTCTCGGTGAGGGTGGAGTTGATGCGGGAGTAGGTCGCGCCCTCGAGCAGGTAGGCGGCCGGCGCCTGCTGCAGGTAGCGGCGCACCTGCCACAGCGACAGCGACGCGGTGAGCAGTGTCGGGAGGGCCAGAGCCCAGGAGTTGAGGATCATCGCCACACAGGTGAGCAGCACCGTGATGACGCCGATGATGAACTCCGGCAGCGCCCAGCGCACCGCGCGGCTCATCGCGCCGACGTCGCGGGTCACCCGGGTGACCAGGTCGCCGGTGCTGGCCGCCTCGACCTTGCCCAGCGGCAGCCTGAGCACCGCCCGGATGATGTGCTCCCGCGCCTCGGCGAGCACGCCGTGGCCCCAGCACCGCGGCGAGCCGCTTGGCCAGGAAGACCATGACGGCCTGCGCGACGAGCACGCCGGTCACGACGAGCACGAAGGTGCGGACCGTGCCCGCCACGGGAGCACCCTCGGCGGCCACGACCGCGTCGACGAGGCGGCCGAGCAGCATCGGGACCGCGAGCCCGGCGGCGGCGGCGAGCGCGTTGGCGCCGATCACCGCCGCCACCAGGCCGGCACGGCTCCTCAGCAGACCCCTGACGTAGTCGACGACGGTCCGCGGGCGCGCCACCGGCAGCCCCCGCTCGGGGTCCAGCGCCGTGCGCAGGTGCTCCTGGGCGCGCTCGCGCCGCAGCGCGTGCCGCTCCCAGAGCAGGCGGTGCCGCTCCCCCGCGGGGACGCTACCGGGGGCCGGCGGTCGCAGCTCCTCGGGCACGGCCGGGGGCCGGTCGTCCCCGGCGCGCCAGGTGCGCGCGGAGTCGGCCAGCAGTCGTCCGTCGAGGGTGCTCACGGGCTCACCTCCTGCGGGGGTCGGGTCGGGTCGAGGTCGGGTATGGGGTGTGCCGCGCCCTCCCCGCGCAGCACCGTCGCGCGGTAGCCGGGGTGGGTGGCGGCGAGCTGCTCGTGGGTGCCGGTCGCCACGACGCGGCCGTGCTCGAGCAGCGCCACCTCGTCGGCGTGGTGGAGCAGGAGCGGGGACGACGTCATGACGACGGTCGTCCGGCCGCGCCGGTGCCCGGGCAGCCGTTCGGCGATCCTGGCCTCGGTGTGCGCGTCGACGGCGGAGGTCGGCTCGACGAGCACGAGGACGGGCGCGTCCGCGGCCAGGGCCCGGGTGAGGACGAGGCGCTGGCGCTGCCCGCCGGACAGGCCCCGGCCCCGCTCGTCGAGGACGCCCTGCCAGCCCCCCGGGAGGATGTCGTAGACGTCCTCGGCCGCGGCGGCGTGCAGCGCCGCCTCGGCCTGCTCGCGGGTGAGCCGTCCGTGCGGGTCGACGGCCTCCTGGAGGGTGCCGGCGAAGACGTGGGCACCGGTGTCGCTGACCAGCACCAGCTCGCGGGTCTGTTCCAGCGGCAGGTCGCCGAGGTCGACGCCGCCGAGGGTGACGCCCCAGGTGGTGCTGGCCCGGTCGGAGTCCACCGCGGCGAGCGCCTCGCGGGCGTGGACCCGCTCCTGCTGGGCCCGGCGCGCGGCGCGCCCGGTCGCCTCGTCGTCGCCGTCCTGCACGGAGGTCTCGACCGCGGGCAGGTAGCGGCCGAGCCGGTCGGCCAGCGCGGCCGACTCGTCGGGAACGGCGCTGACCACCATCGTCAGCCGCCCCGGCCGCACCCGCAGGCCGGAGGCCGCGTCGACCAGCTCGGCACCGGCGAGGGCGGCCAGCTCCGCCGGGGTCCGCGGCTCACGGTCGGGCCACGGGTCGGGCGTGCCGAAGACGCCGATGGTCTTGCGGGCGGCGACGACCGAGCGCGTGACCTGCTGGAAGGACTCGAAGACGACCCGGATCGGCTGGACGAGGAAGAGGGCGTAGCCCAGGAAGGTCACCAGCTCGCCGACGCGCAGCTGGCCCTCCCGGACCTGCTGGACGCCCAGCGCCATCAGGGCGACGACGAAGAGCCCCGAGAGCAGCACGCCGACGGCCTCGACGAGGGCGGCCCAGCCGCCGACCTGCACGCCCGCGCGCCGGACCCGCTGGCTCTGGTCGGCGTAGTTGTCGCCGAAGATCCGCTCCCCGCCGATCCCCCGCAGGATGCGCAGCCCGGCCACGATGTCGGTGGCCCTCGAGGTCAGCTCCGAGTCGCGCGAGCGCTCGCGGCTCTGGGCCGCGGTGAGCGGGCGCAGCAGGACCGTGGAGAGCACCACGAGCAGCGGAGCGACCAGCAGCACGACCAGGCCGAGCGGGACCGAGATCTGCAGCACGATCACCGCCACGAGGACGTAGGCGACCAGGTTGCCGACCGTGCGCGAGACGATCTCGACGAAGTGGCCGAACTGGTCGCCGTCGCTGCCGCTCACCGACAGCACCTCGCCGGTCGGGGCGCGCCGGGTCATCACGTGGCCCAGACGGGCGGTCTTGTGCGTGACCAGGCGGGTCTGCCCGTAGGAGGCGACGAGCCAGGAGCGCACGACGACCGTGTGGTAGAAGACCCCGCTGCCCGCCCCCACCACGGTGATCACCAGCAGGACGCCGGCCCACAGCGCGAGCCGGCCGTGGTCGCCGGGCAGGATCCCGTCGTCGATCGCGCGACCCAGCACCCACGGCGTCAGCGCAGCCGGCAGCATCCACGCGAGGCTGCACAGGCAGCCCGCGACGACCAGGTCGGGCTGCTGCCGGAGGATCCAGAGCAGGTAGCGACCCGGCGAGCGGGTGTCGGGCTGGTCGGCGCGCGTGGACCCTGGGGTCCAGGCGGTGACGGTGTGTGGGAAGTCGCGCATGGCGTGGTTCAGGGTATGCCGCGCAGCCGACGGACCACGAACCAATTATTCACTCGGCACGAACGCGATGGTATCGTGGTACCCATGCTGGTATCGATAGATCGTGCAGGCCGCGTGGTCATCCCCAAGGACGTCCGCGACCGCCTGTCCCTGTCCGGAGACAGCCAGCTCGAGCTGATCGTCGAGGGGGATGAGTTGCGCCTCGCACCGGTCCGTTCCCCGGGACGCCGTGTCGTCGAGATCGACGGCTGGCCGGTGGTCGAGGCCGTCCCGGGGCTGCACGTCACCGACTCCGACGTCCAGCGCTGGCGCGACGATGTCCAGCGCTGAGAGATGCGCCGTCGACACCAGTGTCGCCGTCGCCGCTCTCGACGCCGCTCACGCCGCGCACCGGACCTGCCTCGACGTCGTGAGGCGGCGCAGGCCGGTCCTCGCCGGACACGCCGCCTACGAGGTCTTCTCGGTGCTCACGCGCATGCCGGGGCCGCTCGCCGTCGATCCGGTCGTCGCAGGTGACCTCGTCCACCGTGTCTTCCCCGACGTCGCCTGGCTCGCCGCTGACCACAGCACCGCGCTCCGGCTCCGGATCGCGACGCTGGGCATCACCGGAGGGGCTGTCTACGACGCGCTGGTCGGCGAGGCTGCACGCACGCACGGCCTGACCCTGCTCAGCCGCGACCTGCGGGCGTCCCGCACCTACGACCTGCTCGGCGTCCCCTGGGAGCCCGTCGGCCCGTGACGCCCCCGGGTCACCGCACGTGAGAGCATGGGCGGAGGATCGGACCGCCCCGCAGCACTGGAGGACACGTGAGCACTCGGCAAGACCTCGCCTGGTGGCAGAAGCTGCTCGTGGCGCTGAAGGTGTGGCGCCCGACGTACATCACCAAGCACCACGAGGTGCGGGACATGGAGCGGCCCGTGTACCCGGCGGTCACCGGCGCGTACGGCAACCGGACCGACCTGACCAAGCGCCGGCGGCTCGTCCCGCAGGCCGGCGACCGCTCCTGACCGAGCACTCCGTGGCGGTCCTCGACCGCTTCTCCCCCGCCACGCGGGCGTGGTTCGAGGCGTCTTTCCCTGGCCCCACGGCGGCGCAGGCCGGCGCCTGGGAGGCGATCAGCCGCGGCGAACCGGATCGTCGCCGGGCACGCGGAGCCCGCGCAGCCGGCCACCACCGAGCACGGGGCGGAGGAGCGCGGCCGCTGCCGCGTCCTCTACGTCTCCCCGCTCAAGGCCCTCGCCGTCGACGTCGAGCGCAACCTGCGCTCCCCCCTCGTCGGCATCGGGCACGCCGCCACCCGCCTGGGCATGCCCTCCCCGCACGTCTCGGTCGCGGTCCGCTCCGGCGACACCCCGGCCGCCGAACGACGGGCGTTCGCCAAGGACGGCGCCGAGATCCTCATCACCACCCCCGAGTCGCTCTTCCTGCTGCTCACCTCCCAGGCCCGCTCCGCCCTCACCGGCGTCGAGTCGGTGATCCTCGACGAGGTCCACGCCGTCGCCGGCACCAAGCGCGGCGCCCACCTGGCGCTCACCCTCGACCGCCTCGACGCCCTGCTCGACCGACCCGCCCAGCGGATCGGGCTGTCCGCGACCGTGCGCCCGGTCGAGGAGGTCGCCCGCTACCTCGCCGGCGGACGACCGGTCACCACCGTCCAGCCCGAGTCGACCAAGCGCTGGGACCTGCAGGTCGTCGTGCCCGTCCCCGACATGTCCGACCCCGGCGCGACCGAGCCGCCCGGCCCCTCCACCAGCACCGTGGCACCGGCACAGCGGGCGACCGCCCAGGACCGCGAGGTCGAGCCCGACGACTGGATGACGGGCCAGGGACAGGGTCCGGTGCTGCCCGACCTCGACGAGAGCGACACCTGGGCACCCGCGCCCGACCCGCAGGAGCGGGCCTCGATCTGGCCGCACGTGGAGCGCCGGGTGGCCGACCTCATCACCGGGCACACCTCCACGCTGGTCTTCACCAACTCCCGCCGCGTCGCCGAGCGCCTCACCTCCCGCCTCAACGAGACCTGGGAGGAGCGCCTCGACGCGACCCAGCACGAGGGCGAGGGGGACGACGACACCGACGCGGCTGCACCCCATACCCGCGACACCCGGCCGCCCGCCCAGGTGATGGGGCAGGCCGGGGCGAGCCGGGGGGCCCCGCCCGCGCTCGCGCGCGCCCACCACGGCTCGGTGAGCAAGGAGCAGCGGGCGGTCATCGAGGACGCCCTCAAGACCGGGCAGCTGCCCGCCGTCGTCGCCACCAGCAGCCTCGAGCTGGGCATCGACATGGGCGCGGTCGACCTCGTCGTCCAGGTCGCCAGCCCGCCCAGCGTCGCCTCGGGCCTGCAGCGCGTCGGCCGGGCCGGACACCAGGTCGGCGCCGTCAGCGAGGGCGTCTTCCTCCCCACCCACCGCGCCGACCTCGTGCAGACCGCGGTCGTCGTGGACCGGATGCGCGCCGGGATGATCGAGTCGCTGCACGTCCCGACCAACCCGCTCGACGTGCTCGCCCAGCAGGTCGTGGCGATGGTCGCGATGGAGGACTGGGCGGTCGCCGACCTCTTCGACCTCGTGCGCCGCAGCGCGAGCTTCGCCGCGCTCCCCCGGCCCCTGTTCGAGGCCGTCCTCGACATGCTGGCGGGACGCTACCCGGGCGAGGACTTCGCCGACCTGCGACCCCGGATCGAGTGGGACCGCGTCACCGACACCCTTACCGCCCGGCGCGGCGCGCAGCTGCTCGCCGTCACCTCCGGCGGCACGATCCCCGACCGCGGCCTGTATGCCGTGATGCTCGCCACCGGCGACGGACCGGGCAGGCGGGTCGGCGAGCTGGACGAGGAGATGGTCTACGAGTCGCGGGTCGGCGACGTCTTCACCCTCGGCACCACCAGCTGGCGCATCGAGGACATCACCCACGACCAGGTCCTCGTCACCCCCGCGCCCGGGCAGGTCGGGCGGCTGCCCTTCTGGAAGGGCGAGGCCCAGGGACGACCCGCCGAGCTCGGCGCGGCGGTGGGCGCCTTCGTCCGCCAGACCGCCGGCATGCCCCGCGAGACCGCCCTCGCCACCCTCGCCGAGCGCGGCCTGGACGCATGGGCCGCCGACAACCTGGTGACCTACCTGCAGGAGCAGCGCGAGTCCACGACCCACCTGCCGGACGACCGGACGGTCGTGGTCGAGCGCTTCCGCGACGAGATCGGCGACTGGCGGGTGGTGATCCACTCGCCGTGGGGCCGGCCGGTGCACGGGCCGTGGGCGCTGTGCCTGGCGGCGCGGATGCGGGAGCGCTACGGCACGGACGTGCAGGCGATGGCCGCCGACGACGGCATCGTGCTGCGCCTGCCCGACCTCGACGGGGCGGACGAGGGCGACGCCCGGCTGGACGCCGAGATCGTCGAGCTGCTCACCCTCGACCCCGACGAGGTCGCCGACCTGGTCACCCAGGAGATCGGCGGGTCGGCGCTGTTCGCCTCCCGCTTCCGCGAGTGCGCGGCGCGGGCGCTGCTGCTGCCGCGCCGCAACCCCGGCCGCCGCCAGCCGCTGTGGCAGCAGCGGCAGCGCTCGGCCCAGCTGCTCGAGGTCGCCGCGCGCTACCCCACCTTCCCGATCGTCCTCGAGGCGGTGCGCGAGTGCGTCCAGGACGTCTACGACGTCGCCGCGCTGACCGACCTGATGCGGCGCGTGGCCTCGCGCGAGGTCAGCGTCGCCTCGGTGGCGACCTCCCAGCCGTCGCCGTTCGCCCGCTCGCTGCTCATGGGCTACACCGCCCAGTTCCTCTACGAGGGCGATTCGCCCCTGGCCGAGCGGCGCGCGGCCGCGCTCTCCCTCGACCCCGCCCTGCTCGCCGAGCTGCTCGGCCGCGGCGAGGGTGCCTCGCTGCGCGACCTGCTCGACCCGGCCGTGGTCACCCGCACCGAGGCCGAGCTGCAGCGGCTGACCCCGGAGCGGGCCGCGCGCGACGCGCAGGATGTCCTCGACCTGCTGCGCGTGCTCGGGCCGCTGACGACCACCGAGCTGGAGGAACGTACCCAGGAAGAGGTGCGGGGCGAGGTCGCCGGCTGGCTGGCCGACCTGGCCGGATCCCGCCGGGTCATCGAGGTGCGCGTCGCCGGCGAGGACCGCTGGGCCGACGCCCAGGACGCCGCCCGGCTGCGCGACGCGCTCGGCACCGCGATCCCGGTCGGCGTGCCGGCCACCTACCTCGAGGGCGTGGAGGACCCGCTCGGTGACCTCGTCGTCCGCTACGCCCGCACGCACGGGCCGTTCACCCTCGACGCCCTGGCCGGGCGGCTCGGGCTCGGCACCGCCGTGGTGCGCGACGCGACCAGGCGGCTGGTGTCGGCCGGGCGGATGGCCGAGGGCGCCCTCGTGCCGCACGGGACCGGGCACGAGGACCTCTGCGACGCCGAGGTGCTGCGGCTGCTGCGCCGCCGCTCGCTCGCTGCCCTGCGCCAGGAGGTCGAGCCGGTCCCGCAGCAGGCCTACGCACGCTTCCTGCCGCGCTGGCAGAGCGCCACCGGCCTCGGCTCCGGCGAGGGCGAGCACCTGCGGGGCGTCGACGGCGTGCTCCGCGCGGTCGAGCAGCTCGCCGGCGCCCGGCTGCCCGCCTCCGCCGTGGAGTCCCTCGTGCTGCCGGCCCGCGTGCGCGACTACTCCCCCGCGATGCTCGACGAGCTGATGACGGCCGGCGAGGTGCTCTGGCAGGGGCACGGCAGCCTGCCCGGCGACGACGGGTGGGTGTCCCTGCATCTGGCGGACACGGCATACCTGACCCTGGCGGAGCCCGGACCGACCGAGGGCGAGGCCGCGGAGCAGGCGATCGAGCTGCTCGAGCGCGTGCCCGGCGGCGCCTACCTCTTCCGGTCGCTCGCCGACGCGCTCGGCTCAACCGACGACGCCGCGCTGCTGACCACGCTGTGGGACCTGGTGTGGGCCGGTCGGGTGAGCGCGGACACCTTCGCGCCGGTGCGGGCGCTGCTGGGCGGGGGCCGCACCGCGCACAAGCCCCGTCGAGCCGCGCCGCGCGCCGGCCGCTGGTCGAGGACCGCGGTGGCGCTCGGCAACCGACCCTCACGCCCGACCCTGCCGAGCCGGTCCGGCCCGCCCGGCTCGGTCGGCCGGTGGTCGCTGCTGCCGCCGCTCGAGCAGGACCCGACCGTGCGGTCGCTCGCGACCGCCGAGCAGCTGCTGGACCGGTATGGCGTCCTCACCCGCGGCTCCGTCGTCGCCGAGGGCATCGCGGGCGGCTACGCCGGCGTCTACCGGGTCCTCGCCGGCGCGGAGGAGGCCGGTCGCGTCCGGCGCGGGTACGTCGTGGAGGGGCTGGGCGCCGCGCAGTTCGGCACGGCGGGGGCGATCGACCGGCTGCGCGCGCTCGACGGCGACCGCGACGCGCCGGGGCGCCAGCCGGAGGTCGTGCTGCTGGCCGCGACCGACCCGGCCAACCCCTACGGCGCGAGCGTGGCCTGGCCGGGTCCCCCGGACGACGGCGGCACCCACCGGCCCGGGCGCAAGGCCGGCGCGATGGTCGTCCTCGTCGACGGCGAGCTCGTGCTCTACCTGGAGCGCGGCGGTCGGACCGCCCTCACCTTCGGCACGGGGCCGGCGGAGGGAGCCGAGCCCGACGGGCGGCGGGAGGCGGTCGCGTCCGCCCTGGCGGGCGCGGTCCGGTCCGGGGCGCTCGGCGGGCTGACGGTGGCCAGGATCGACGGCGGGCCCGCCCTCGGCTCGGCCTCGCCGCTCGCGGCCGCCCTGACCGCCGCCGGTTTCCACACCGCGCCGCAGGGGCTGCGGCTGCGCAGGTAGCCCCTGGGTGTCGCGCCGCACGACCGCCGGCGGCGCCCGCCGCCGGAAAACCCGTTGTCCCTCGACCGTGGCTCCGCCTAGCCTCGTCCCCGTGTGGCTCTCCTGACGTCGACCTGCCGCGCGCCTGCCGCGCCGGCCCGCCCCGACCCCAGGACTCCCATGACCCAACCCTGCCTCCTGCCCGACACCGGGCTGCCCGTGGCCGCGCACGTGCGCGTCGACGGGGTCTCTCGTTCCTTCCCCGACCGGCGCGTCCTCACGGACGTCTCGTTCACCGTGGCCTCCGGAGAGGTGACCTGCCTCATCGGTGAGAACGGCTCGGGCAAGTCGACCCTGCTGCGCATCGTCGGCGGGTACGACGTGCCCGACGCCGGGTCCGTCACCGCGCCGGGCACGGTGGGGCTCTTCCACCAGGAGCCGCCCCTCGCGCCCGACCTCAGCGTCGAGGGCGTGCTGGCCGACGCCACCGCCCCCGTCCGCGACCTCGCCCGGCTGGTCGAGGTCGAGGGCCAGGCCCTCGCCGACGGCGAGCCGGGCGCCGCGGCGCGGCTGCACGCCGCCATCGACGCGGCCGAGCGCCACCACGCCTGGGACCTCGACCACCGGGTCGACCTGGTCGTCGAGGGGTTCGGCCTCGCCGGCCTCCCGCGCCACCGGCTCGTCGGTGAGCTCTCCGGCGGCCAGGTCTCCCGGCTGTCGCTGGCCTGGCTGCTCCTGCGCTCCCCCGACACGCTGCTCCTGGACGAGCCGACCAACCACCTCGACGACCGGGCGACGCAGACCCTCGTCGCGCTGCTGCGCGGCTGGTCCGGTCCGGTGCTGGTGGCCAGCCACGACCGGGCGTTCCTCGAGGAGATCGGCACGAACCTCGTCGACCTGGACCCGTCGCCGTTGCCTCGTGCCGCGGTGGGGAACGACCACGACTCCCCCGGCTCCGGGTTCGGGGTGACGTGCTTCACCGGGAACTACACCGCATACCTGCAGCACCGCCGGGAGGAGCGGGCCAGATGGGCCCGTCGCTACCGGGACGAGCAGGCCGAGCTCAGGCGGCTGCGGACCCGGGTGCGCGACGACCACACGGTCGGCCACGCCGACCGGGCACCCCGCACCGAGACCCACATCAGCAAGAAGTTCTACGCCGACCGCAACGCCAGGGTGGTCTCCCGCCGGGTCAACGACGCGCGGACCGCGCTGGAGCGGCTGGAGCGGGAGCAGGTGCGCAGGCCGCCGGCCCGGCTCCGGTTCCGCGGCCTGGGCCGGCCCGGGACCCCGGCAGCACCGTCGACGGGGCCGGTCCTGACCGCCACCGGCGTCGCCGTGGCCGGGCGACTGTCCCCGACGAGCCTGGACCTGGGCGGACGCGACCGGCTGCTGGTCACCGGTGCCAACGGCTCGGGCAAGTCGACGCTGCTCACGGTGCTCGCCGGGCTGCTCGCCCCCGACCAGGGGGCCGTGACGCGCACCGCGCCGCTGCGCGTCGGGCTGCTCGGCCAGGAGCCGCTCCCCCGCGACCCGTCCCGCACGGTCCGGGAGACCTACGCCGGCGCGGTGGGCCCCGAGCTCGCCGAGGGCACCCCGCTGACCGCGTTCGGCCTCGTCGCCGGTCGCGACCTGGACCGTCCCCTCGGCGTGCTCAGCGTCGGCCAGCGCCGTCGCCTCGACCTGGCCGTCGTCCTCGCCGACCCGCCCGACATCCTCCTGCTGGACGAGCCCACCAACCACCTCTCCCTCCTGCTCGTCTCCGAGCTCGAGCTCTCCCTGCCCGACTACCCCGGCGCCGTCGTCGTCGCCAGCCACGACCGGTGGCTGCGCGAGGACTGGGACGGCGAGCGCCTCCACCTGGAAGGACCCGCATGACCGGCACGATCACCGTCACCCGTGGCAACGACCCCGGCGCGGTGCGCCGCATCCTCGGCTCCCTGCCCGACTGGTTCGGCATCCCCGAGGCCAACGAGCACTACGTCCGCGCCGGGGCCCGGCTGCCCGGCTACCTGGCGAGCACCGACGGCGAGGTGGTCGGCGTCGCGCTGGTCGAGCGGCACTTCCCGGAGAGCGCCGAGATCCACCTCATCGCCGTCTCGCCCGAGCACCACGGCAAGGGCGTGGGCACCGCCCTCGTGCGCGCCGCCGAGGAGGGCCTGCTCGCCGACGGCGCGCAGGTGCTGCAGGTCAAGACCGTGGGGCCGTCCTTCGAGGACGAGGGGTATGCCGCCACCCGCGCCTTCTACGCGGCGCGCGGCTTCCTGCCGCTCCAGGAGCACGACGGTCTCGACTGGGACGGACCGACGCTGGTGCTGGTCAGGTTCCTCGGCGTGCCGACCGGGTAGCCCGGCGTCGGGACGGCCCGGGGACAATGGGTCCCGTGCGACAGGGACGGACGACGAGCGCGGTGCTCGCGGCTCTGGCGGCGGCCGCGCTCTGGGGCACGACCGGCACCGCCCGGGCGCTCGGCCCCGGCGACGCGGACCCGGTCGCGGTCGGCGCGCTGCGGGTCGCCGTCGGCGCCCTCGTCCTGGTGCTGATGGCCGTCGGCGACCGTGCCCGCCGCCCCCCAGCCCGCCCCCGGGAGGGCGGCGCGCTGCCCACCTGGGTGGTCGTGCTCCTCGGCGGCCTGTGCGTGGCGACCTACCAGGCCGGCTTCTTCGTCGGCGTCTCCCGGGCGGGCGTCGCCATCGGCACGGTGGTGGCCCTCGGCCTGGCGCCGGTCGCGACCGGTCTGCTCGCGACGGTGCTCGGGGAACGTCCCGACCGGAGGTGGGCGCTGGCCACCGCGGTGGCCGTCACCGGCGTCGCGCTGCTCGTCGTCGGCGCCGCCGGCCCGTCCGGGCGGGCCGACGCGCTCGGGATCGCCGCGGCCGCGGTGGCGGGGACGGCCTACGCGGGCTACACGATCACCGCCCGTTCGCTGCTCGTCCGCGGCGTTCCCGGCCTGGCGGTCATGGCGGCCTTCTTCGGCGTCGGCGCCCTGATGCTGGCCCCGGTCCTGCTGCTCGTGGACGTCTCCTGGGCCGCCACCCCCCGCGGGCTGGCCACGGTGCTCTGGCTGGGGGTGGTCGCCACGGCGGTGGCGTACGCCCTCTTCCAGCACGGCCTGGCGCGGCTCACGGCGCGCACGGTCGCGACCCTGTCCTTGGCCGAGCCGGTGACCGCCGCCCTCCTCGGCGTCCTGCTGCTGCGCGAGCGGCTCACCATGACCTCGGTAGTGGGCCTGGCCGTGGTCGTGGCCGGCCTCGTCCTGGTCTCGCTCCCCTCCCGCCGCGGCGCCCGGTCACCGAGGCGGGGGACACGGCATACCGTGTCCCCATGAGCGACGCACCTGACCCGCGCATCTCCGCCCTGCCCCTGCCCACCGCCGACGAGGTCCCCGAGGGGGTGCGGCGGTTGTGGGAGAAGTCCCGCGAGGCGTTCGGCTTCGTTCCGAACGTGTTCGTGGCTCAGGCCTACAACGGCGAGCAGTTCCAGGCGTGGTGGAACTACTTCAACCTTCTGGTCAACAAGGAGGGCCACCTGAGCAACGCCGAGCGCGAGCTCATCGCGGTGGTCGTGAGCAACATCAACCGGTGCACCTACTGCGCCGTGTCGCACGGTGCGGCGCTGCGGCACTACAGCGGCGACCCCGTGACCTCGGACCTGGTCGGCGTCAACTGGCGCCAGGCGGACCTGTCGCAGCGCGAGGCGGCGCTGGCGGCCTACGCCGAGAAGCTCACCAGCCACCCCGCCGAGGTGACGCCCGAGGACCTGGCGCCGCTGCGCGAGGCGGGTCTGGACGACCACGAGATCCTGGAGGCGGTGCAGGTAGTGGGGATGTTCAACATGACCAACCGCGTCTCGACCGCGCTGGCGATGGTGCCCAACGCCGAGTACCACTCACAGGACCGCGTCACGCAGGTGGACCTGAGCTCGCAGGTCTGAGCCATGCCCGAGGGTGACGCCGTCTGGCGGACCGCCCGTCGCCTGCACGACGGGCTCGCCGGCGCGGTGCTCGAGGGCAGCGACCTGCGGGTGCCCGCCCTGGCCACCGTCGACCTCTCCGGGCGGCGCACCGTCGAGGTGGTGCCGCGCGGCAAGCACCTGCTGCACCGGCTCGAGGGCGGCCTCACCCTGCACTCGCACCTGCGGATGGACGGCAGCTGGCGGGTCGGCCCCGTCGCGACGAGGTATGCGGCCGCGCGCCGGCACACCACCCGCGCCCTGCTCTGGACGTCCGGGGTGGCCGCGGTCGGCGACCAGCTCGGCATGCTCGACCTGGTCCGCACCGAGGAGGAGCAGCGCGTCGTCGGGCACCTCGGTCCGGACCTGCTCGACCCGGCCTTCGACCTGGAGGTGGCCGTGGCCAACCTGCTCGCCGAGCCCGCGCGCCCGCTCGTCGAGGCGCTGCTCGACCAGCGCAACGTGGCCGGCATGGGCACGATCTGGGCGAGCGAGCCGCTCTTCCTCGAGGGGATCGGCCCGTGGGCACCGGTCGGCGAGGTCGGCGCCGGGCGTCTGCGCCCGCTGCTGGAACGGGCCCGCCGCCTGATGGTCCGTGCCTGCCGCGACGGGCGGCCCTCGACGACCGGCCGCACCGGCCCCGGCGAGGAGACGTGGGTGTTCGGGCGACGGGCGCTGCCGTGTAGGCGGTGCGGGGCGACCGTGCGCAGCGCCCCCTTCGGCGCCGCCCCGCAGGACCGGCTGCTCGCCTACTGCCCCGGCTGCCAGGGCGGCCTGGCGCCGCACGACGACGGGACGCCGCAACGACCGCTGGGGCACCGGCCCCGCACCGACGACGGACAGGGAGGGCCAGCATGAGGGTGGACCTGAAGAAGGACCTGCCGCACCTCTACCGACCGGGCACCGGCGACTTCGTCGAGGTGGACGTGCCGCCGACGGACTACCTGGCCGTCGACGGCCACGGCGACCCGAACACCGCGCCGGACTACCGGACGGCGCTGGAGACCCTCTACACCGCCGCGTACTCGGTGCGGGCCGCGCTGAGGGCGCGGACGGGCGACGACTTCGTCGTGGGACCGCTGGAGGGCCTGTGGACCAGCGCCGACCCGGGAGCGTTCTCCGGTCGGCGCAAGGACGAGTGGGACTGGACCATGCTGATCCCCCTGCCCGACCTGGTGGCGGACGACGACGTGGCCGAGGGCCTGGCCGCAGGACGCCGCAAGAAGCCCGACCTGCCCTGGGACCGACTGGAGAGACGGACGCTGCACGAGGGACGGTGCCTGCAGATCCTGCACGTGGGCAGCTTCGAGGACGAGGGGCCGACGCTGGCGCGCCTGCACGAGGAGGTCATGCCCGCCCGCGGGCTGACCTTCGCCGGTCCGCACCACGAGATCTACCTCAGCGACGCCCGCAGGGTGGCGCCGGAGCGGATGCGCACGGTCCTGCGCCAGCCGGTGCGACGGTCGGGGTGAGGCCGGCGACCTGTACGGTCGGTGCCGGCGCCGCGCCCGTCCCGGACCGGCCTGAGCGTGCACATGCACGCTGTGGCCGGTGCACGTCGGGCGTGTCGCCGGGACGCACGTCCTCTTACCCGCACGACGGCCTTGGGGTTGCCGGGGCGCTCAGGCAGCGGAGAGGACTGAGGCGGCGAAGAGGCG
>QEUR01000059.1 GCA_003577095.1 Acidobacteriota bacterium | reverse complement strand
CCGCGGTACACGTGCCGCCTCCGACCGGCGGCGGCACGCGACGCGAGGGTCGTCACGCCCCGGTGCAGCACCGGCTCGAGCCGGCGCGGCCGGCGCGGCCGGCGCGGCCGGCGACGACGAGCTCAGCCAGAAGGCCACCTCCACCGCTGCCGGTCGCGAAGCCCAGGGCGGGCACGCCCTGAGGCAGTGCTCGGTGCGCCCGGGCGGGCACCTGCAGCTCCTGGGGACCGGTGGGCGCGCCGCAGCAGCCGCCGGTGGCTGCCGTGTCCTCGCCCGTGTCGTTGACCGAGCACACCCCGGTCTGGGGCAGCACGAGCTGCATCTCGTCGGCCGCGGCCACGTCGCCGGCCAGCGCCGCGACCACGGAGCGGACCTGCTCGTTGCCGGTGGTGATGAGGAAGGTCGGGGCCCGCCCGTAGGACTTCACCCCGACGATGTAGAGACCCTCGTCCGGGTGGGCGAGGTCGCGGTGCCCGTGCGGCGGGACGGTGCCGCAGGAGTGGTACTGCGGGTCTATCAGGGGCGCGAGCTGCGAGGGCGCCTCCAGCGCCGGGTGCAGGTCCAGCTGGATCTCGGCGAGGATGGACAGGTCAGGGCGGAAACCGGTCGCGGCAGCGACGTTGTGGACGCCCTCGAGGCTGAGCGGTCCGTCCGCGCTCTGCCCGTGGACCGTGAGCGTCTGCGGCCCAGGCTCCAGGGCGGTGATCGAGAATCCGGCGAGGAGCCGTACCGTGCCGGAGTCGACCAGTGTCCGCAGGTCGCTGCCGAGCTGTCCGCGCGCGGGAAGCTGGTCGGCCGTCCCGCCGCCGTAGACCTTCGCCGGCGAGGCGCCGCGCACGGCCCAGATGACCTGCGTCCCGGGTTCCTGCTCGGCCAGCCGCCCCAGGTTGAGCAGCGTGTTGGCCGCGGAGTGGCCGGCGCCGACGACCAAGGTGCGCCGGCCCGCGAAGCGGGACCGGTCCCGCCCCAGGACGTCGGGCAACGGTCCCACCATGAACTCCTCGGCCGCGTCCTCCCCGAGAGCCGGCAGGCCGGAGGCGCCGAGGGGGTTGGGCTGGCCCCAGGTGCCCGTGGCGTCGACGACGGCACGGGCACGCAGCTCGCTCACGGCACCATGGGCGTCGCGCACCCGCAGCGCGAACGGGCGCTCGGTCCGGCCGATGCTGCGCGTCTTGTCCATCTCCGCCCGCGACACCGCCAGCACCCGGTGACCCAGACGCAGCCGCTGGCCGAACAGCCCTCCGAGGGGCCGCAGGTAGTGCTCGACCAGCTCGGCGCCCGTCGGCGGGACCGGGGTGGCCGGACGCGCCCATCCGGTCGGTGCTAGGAGCTTCTCCGCCGTGGGGTCGACGATGTACCGCCACGGGGTGAAGGTGCGGATGTGACCCCACTCCGAGACCGCTGCGCCGACCTGGTCGCCCGCCTCGATCACCACGAACGGCAGCCCCCGGTCGGTCAGGTGGGCGGCTGCGGCGAGGCCGACAGGCCCGGCGCCGATGACGGCGACGGGCAGTTCATCGCGACTGGCGGGGATGGTGGTCATGGTCTTGCCTTTCCTCCGGGAGAACACTGGGGCTAACATCGATGTCTGTCGATAGAGCGCAACCCTGCACCCAATATCGATGGATGTCAATAGAGGAGTCCAACCATGTCGACCCGAATCCGGAGCCTGCCGGTGATCCCGACCCAGCCCAACGTCGAGCGCTGCTGCGCGTCTCTGCAGGTGAGTACCCTGGCCGCGGACGAGGCAGAGGTGCTGGCCCGCCGGTTCGCGGCGCTCGGCGACCCCGTGCGTCTGCGTCTGCTCAGCATCCTGGCCACGAGCGGTGACGGTGCAGTCTGCGCGTGCGACCTGGTCGAACCGGTCGGCAAGAGCCAGTCCACGGTCAGCCACCACCTCAAGATCCTGCGCGAGGCCGGGCTCGTCACAAGCGAACGGCGTGGCACCAACATCTGGTACGCCGCCGTACCCGCCGCGCTCGAGGTCCTTCGTGGCGCCCTGTCCCCGGTCGAGTAAGGCCGCTGCCCGCGCCTCCGTCACGCCAAGGACCTGTGCAGCTGCGTGTGGACGCGGAGATGTGGCCACCAACGGCGGTGCCCGCGCCTCGACGGGTGCTACGTCCCCAGCCCCAGTGCCGCCATCGCCCGCGTGCCACGACGGCACTGGTGTCGATGCGTGCAGGCTAGAGCAGCTACTAGGCCCGGCCGCAGTGCGCACCCTTCCCGCTCGTCACCCGGCCTTGTTGCTCGCGGGTCACTGTCTGTCGCGCGTGCACCTCCCCCGCAGGAGAGGGAGCTGCCATCTGGGTCCGTCGTGGCCACCGTTTGGCCACCACAGCATCACCCCGACCGGCACTGGTTGCGTCAGGAACCGTCATCTCCACCGACTGCGTCAGGCGCTAATCCCCCGTGCGGCAGTGCATCTGCCTTTTGCTCCGTAGGTTGTGGGTTCGAGTCCCACGGGGCCCACTCTGTTTGTGCAGGTCAGGGCCCTGACGCAGCCGGGATTCGGTCACGAGTCCATCTCGACGTGGTGTCCTTGGCCACCATGCGGCCACCTGGACAGGACCCGTAATGCAGCAGGCGACAGACAACATGGCTGGTCACGAGTACGGCAGGGCACAGCGACCTACGGACTTGCGGCCGGAGCCCGCCGGGGCGGTTCCGCCGGCTCGGGAACCTCCCGATGCCGTTGACACATGCACCATTTAGACGTCTGCCAACGACGCCGTCCACTCCGCGTCAGGCAAGGGTGAGGAAGAGCTTCTCCATCGCCGCCTGGTCCTCGGGCTGGATGCCCTCGGGCGAGGTCAGGCACTCCTTCAGTCCAGAGGAGACGATGGCGAAGCCAGCCCGGTCCAGGGCCCGGTTGACGGCCGCCAGCTGGGTGACGACGTCCTTGCAGTCGCGCCCCTCCTCGATGAGGCGGATCACGCCGCCGATCTGGCCCTGCGCACGGCGCAGGCGGTTGATCACCGGCGTCATGTCGTCGGAGTCGAGCGTGATCATGCGTGGTCCTCTCGCGGTCGCGGGTGCTCCAGGGAGCCGAGGGCGGCGCTGAGCCGCTCCCTGGCGTCGGCGGCGACGCCGGCGAGGGCCTCGTTGCCGGTCAGGGTGGTCATGACGCCGGGGTCGATCGCCTCGACGACCGTCCGGCCCGCGTCCCCGGCGCGGACGACGACGTTGCAGGGCAGCAGCAGCCCGACCGACGGCTCGGCGCGGACCGCCTCGAGCGCCAGCGGGGGCCGGCACGCGCCCAGGATGACCTGGTCGGGGATCTCGGCACCCGTCTTGGCCCTCAGGGTTGCGGCCATGTCGATCTCGGTGAGGACGCCGAAGCCCTGGTCGGCCAGGGCGGCTCTGGCCTCCTCGAGAACCTCCGCGAACGGCCGGGCGACGGTCGTGGTCAGTGCGTAGTCCATGGTTCCTCCTCGGCGGACTGCTCAATGACGACATAATACCCCACAGGGTATGCTGGACGCGCCCCCGAGGGCATCGCGCTTCGCTGACACGACACACTGGTCGGCGTACCACCTGCCGGCCGATGCTCCTCGGCCGGCTCCTCGGTGGCAGGTGGGTCAGCCCGGCGCGGGGCCGTCGACGTTGACCGTCGGCGCACCCGACCCGCAGCGCACGATCACCGCGCGCGAGGTCTCGTCCGAGGGGTTGCTCTCCCGGTGCACCGCGCCCGCCGGCACCCGGACGAAGTCGCCGGGCCCGGCCTCGACGACGTCGGTTCCGCCCGGTCCGGACTCCAGGCGCATCCGGCCGGAGACGATGTAGAGCGTGGTCTCGTGGTCCCCGTGGTGGTGCCACCCGGAGACCGCGCCCGGCTCGGTGTCGACGGTGCCGGTCCACATGCCCTCCCCCTGGGCGGCCACCCGACGGGACATGCCGGGCGTGGGATCGGCGGGCGCCAGTGCCCCGTCGGGCACCACGACGCAGGGTGCGGCCGTGCGCTGGTCCTGGTCCATGCCCCGACGCTACCCCCCGGGACGTCAGACCGCCGCGGCCTCCGCCTCGTCGACCCGCTCGAGCACCCGTCCGAGGAAACCGTCGAGCACCTCCAGCTCAGCACCCTCCATACCGTCGAGGAAGAAGCGGCGCACGGCGCGCACGTGCTCGGGGGCGGCCTCGGCCAGCGCGGTGCGCCCCTCGTCGGTCAGCGTCACGAAGGACCCCCGACCGTCCTCCTTGCAGCCCTCCTTGCCCACCAAGCCCCGCGCCGACATCCGGCGCAGGTGGTGCGACAGACGGCTGCGCTCCCAGTGCATGCGCTCGGCCAGCGCGGAGATCCGCAGCCGCTCGTCGGGCGCCTCGGAGAGCCACACGAGGGTCTCGAAGTCCTGGAGGGACAGTTCGCTGTCCCGGCTCAGCTCCCTCCCCAGGGCAGCCTGGAGCTCGGTCTGGACGCGCAGCCAGCGCCTCCAGACACGCATCTCCTGCTCGTCCAGCCAGGGAACGTCGTGCTCGGTCATGTCCTTATCCTACCAGTTGAGTGACGCGTCATGCAGTTCGAGACACCTGCTTGACACGTCAACCAGTTCACCCTAATATGGATGACACGTCACCAAGACCCCGACACGACAAGGATCTCATCATGACCCTCCAGAACCTCAACGGCACCTACACCATCGACCCGTCGCACACCCGGGTCGGCTTCTCCACCCGCCACGCGATGGTGACGAAGGTGCGCGGCGCCTTCAACGACGTCTCGGGCACCGCCACCACCGGCGAGAACCTGGAGGACGCCAAGATCGAGCTGACCATCAACGCCGCGAGCGTCGACACCCGCAGCGCCGACCGCGACGCCCACCTGAAGTCCGCCGACTTCTTCGACGTCGAGACCTACCCGAACCTGACCTTCGTCTCCACCGAGGTCAAGGCCGTGGACGCCGACACCCTGCGCGTCACCGGTGACCTGACGATCAAGGACGTCACCAAGCCGGTCACCATCGACTTCGAGTACGCCGGCGCCGCCCAGGACCCGTTCGGCAACACCCGCGTCGGCTTCGAGGGCTCGACCGTCGTCAACCGCAAGGACTTCGGCCTGACCTGGAACGCCGCGCTGGAGACCGGCGGCGTCCTCGTCTCCGAGAAGGCGACCCTCGAGTTCGAGGTCTCGGCGATCAAGGCCGCCTGAGTCCCTCACCTCTCCCCGGTGCCGTTCGTCCCGCGGCCCGGGTGAGCCGCACCCCCACCGCCCCGCGGTGGGGGTGCCGTGCTGTCCGGGGGGTATGCGGTGCGCTCAGTCCCTGAGCTGGGTGAACTCCGCGGTGCGCGGGTCGGGGAACATGCGCACGCCGGTGTCCAGACCGCTCAGCGTGGCCACCTGGTCCTCGTCCAGCTCGAAGGCGAGCAGGTCGATGTTGGTCGCGATCCGCTCCGGCGTCACCGACTTCGGCAGCACCACCCGGCCCTGCTGCAGGTGCCAGCGCAGCACCACCTGCGCCGGGGTCACGCCCAGCGCCTCGGCCACCGCGACGACCTCGGGCAGGGCGAGGTCCTCCCCCTGCCCGATCGGCGCGTAGGCCTCCACGACCATGCCGGCGTCGGTCGCGGCCCGCTGCGCGTCACGCTGCTGGAAGGACGGGTGCACCTCGATCTGGTTGACCGCGGGCGTGACCTCGGCGTCGCGGAGCAGGTCCTCCACGTGCTCCGGCATGAAGTTGGAGACGCCGATCGCCCGGACCGCGCCGTCGGCGTAGAGCTTCTCCAGCGCCCGCCAGGTCTCCTTGTAGAGACCCTTGGACGGCACCGGCCAGTGGATCAGGTAGAGGTCGACGACGTCCACGCCGAGCGCGGCGCGGCTGTCGTCGAAGGCGCGCAGCGCCCGGTCGTAGCCCTGGTCGCCGTTGCGCAGCTTGGTTGTGACGAAGACCTCCTCGCGGGGCAGTCCGCTGGCCCGCAGCGCCGCCCCGACCCCGGCCTCGTTGTAGTACGCCGCCGCGGTGTCCACGTGGCGGTAGCCGGACTCCAGGGCGGCCTCCACCACCCGCTGGGTCTCCCCCTCGTCCACGCGGAAGGTGCCGAAGCCCACCTGGGGGATCCGGACACCGTTGTCGAGCTCGAGCATCGGCTGGTTGGTCATCGGCCCACCCTACGGTCAGACTGGAGGCATGCCGACCGGGGACCCGGGGGACTGGGCCGAGGCGGACCGCGCCCGCGCCGACCGCCTCCAGGTGCTGCTGCCCGGCCTGGTGACCAGGCGCGTCCCGGTCCGGCTGGTCGAGCCCGGACCGCTCGGCGGCGTGGCCCGCGTCCGGATGGCCGACGGGACCGCCTTCCTCGCCACCTCGGCCTCCCCCGCGGCGCTCAGCCGGGTGCTGCGCGCGCTCGGGACCAAGCAGGCGGTCGTGGTGGGCTCCTGGGAGCGCACCCCCGACGGCCTCTCGCTCTCCCTCGCCGGCGTCCCGGGCCGCCAGCCGGTCAGCCTGTGGCTGGTCGGGCCGGACCAGCCGGACTGAGCGCCCGCAGCACCGAGCGCGCCTTGGCGAGCATCTCCGCGTGCTCCTCGGCGGGGTCCGACAGCGCGGTCACCGCACCACCGACCCCGAACGTCACGTCGCCACCCGGGCCGCCGCCGGCAGCCGGCGCCCAGGTCGCGGTCCGGATGACGATCGCGGTGTCCATCGACCCGTCCAGCCCGATCCACCCGACCGCACCGGAGTAGATCCCCCGCGGCGCCCCCTCGAGCCGGTCCAGGATCTCCATCGTCCGCACCTTGGGCGCGCCCGTCATCGACCCGCCCGGGAAGCAGGCCCGCAGGACGTCGGTGGCCCGCATACGCTCCACCAGCCGCCCGCGCACCGTGGACACCAGCTGGTGCACGGTCGCGTAGCTCTCCACCGCGAACAGCTCGGGCACGTGCACGCTGCCCGACCGGCAGACGCGGTGCAGGTCGTTGCGCAGCAGGTCGACGATCATCAGGTTCTCGGCGCGGTCCTTCACCGCGGAGGCGAGGTCGGCCGCGAGCGCCGCGTCCTCCTGCGGCGTCGCGCCGCGCGGCCTGGTGCCCTTGATCGGCCGCGTCTCGACCCGCCCCTGCGCGTCGACGGCCACGAAGCGCTCGGGCGAGCAGCCGAGCACGCTGACGCCGGGCGCCCGCAGCCACGTCCCGCGCGGCACCGGGCTGACCTCCCGCATCGCCCGGTAGAGCTCGGCCTCGCCGACGCCGGTCCCCCGCGCCGACCACGTGGTCGTCAGGCAGATCTCGTAGGACTCGCCACGCGCGATCTCCTCCTGGCACCTGCGCACCTTCTCCAGGTATGCCGTCTCGCCGTCCCGCGGGTGCGGCGCCGCGCCCTCGCCCGCCCCACCGCGCTGACCGCCGCGGCCGGACGGGGAGGAGGTCGTCCGCGGGACGGCCCTCTCCACGCCGGCCGCCCACCGTCGCTGCTCACCGACGACGGCGTCGTCGTCCTCCGGCTCCAGCCACAGCGCCCACACGTCGCCGGTGCCGTGGTCGACCACGACGCCCCGGTCGGCGAAGGTCAGCCACGCGTCCGGCCAGGGCGAGCGGTGCGCGGCGGAGCCACCGGTCTCGGCCTTGAGCTCGTAGCCCCACCAGCCGACCCAGCCCGGGCGCCACGGGAACGGCAGGCCGGGAGCGTCGACGAGCTCCCACCGGTCCAGCTCGTCGTCGAGCCGGTCCAGGAGCAGCCGGCCCTCCCCGACCCGATGAGTCAGCTCGTGCGCCAGCGGCCCCGTCGAGTCCGCGACCAGCGACCAGCCCGAGCCGTCCGAGGAGTCCAGCCAGACCGAGGTGGGCGATCCCCCGACGAGCCGCTCGCGCAGCCCCCAGGCGTCGCCGGGGCAACCGGCCGGGACCCGGCGCACGCCGAGCCGGACGCGCCGGCGGGCGGGCGCGTGCGGCCGCGGCACGAGGGCGTCGCCCACCCCCACCGTGCCGCCCGTCGTCCCCTCATCGCCGGCCACCCGCACCCCGGCCATCCGGAAGAAGTTGGCGAGCATCCGGCCGCCGTGCTCGGAGAGCACCGACTCGGGGTGGAACTGCACCCCCCACCGCCGCGCGGTCGTGTCCTCCAGCGCCATCACGCACCCGTCGTCCAGCGCCCGCGCGGTCACCCGCACACCCGCAGGGACCGGCTCGAGCACCTCGAGCGAGTGGTAGCGCACGACGCGCACCGGCGACGGCACGCCCTCGAACAGCCCGCTCCCCGCGTGCTCGACCTCGCTGACGATCCCGTGCCGCGGCACCGCCATCTGCCGGACCGCCCCGCCGTGCAGGTGCGCCAGCCCCTGGTGGCCCAGACAGACCCCGAGGACCGGCACCGCGGTCTGCCGCAGCGCCAGGGCGGACAGACCCATGTCGGCGTCGACGCCGGGCCGCCCCGGCCCTGGCCCGACCACCACCGCCGCGAACCGGGCCAGGTCCTCCTCGTCCGCCGGGTGGTCGTTGCGCCACACCACGGGAGGCTCGCCCAGGACGCGGTGGATCAGGTCGGCGACGTTGAAGGTGAAGCTGTCGAAATTGTCGACCAGCAGCACCGGCGCCCGGGTGTCCACGGGCGCAGACTACCGACGCCGGGAAGCACCCGCGCCGTGGTTCACCCGCGCGGCCGCAGCCGCACGTGCGGCATGCCGGGGGCGGACAGCGACTCGCCCCCGGGGTAGTCGAACGCCCCGAAGCGTCCGTCGGGGTCGTGCCCCAGCTCGGCCTGCCACTGCTCCCGCGCCTCGACGACGTCCTCGTGGGTGCGCCCGATGAAGTTCCACCACATGACGATCTGCTCGCCGAAGGGCGGCCCGCCGAGCAGGATCAGGTCCGCGCCGTCCTCGCCCGCGCGCAGGGTCATCGACCCCGGCCCCGGCGCCTCGTGCAGCAGGTGCGTGCGGCCCAGCGCGCAGCCGTCGTTGACGCTCAGCTCGCCGCGGTCCAGGAGCACCCCGTGCTCGAAGCCCCGGTCCAGCCCGAGGACCAGCTCGGCCTCCGGCTCCAGCCGGATCTCCGCGCCGAGCAGCGGGGTGTATGTCGTGACCGGCGAGGAGACCTCGCGGCCGCCCGGGAGGGTGAGGCTGCCCAGGAAGACGCTCACGCTCGCCCCGTCGACGCGCACCGGCTCGGGCTCGAAATGGTCGAAGTGCGGCGCCACGTCGACCGACCGCTCGGGCAGCGCGGTCCACAGCTGCACCCCGTGCAGGACCTGCTCGACGCCCGGCTCGACCACCGAGACCTCGCTGTGGCACACGCCGTGCCCGGCCGTCATCAGGTTGAGCTGACCGGGCACGACGCGGGCGACGACGCCGGTGCTGTCGCGGTGCTCGATCTGCCCGCTGAAGAGCCAGCTGACCGTCTGCAGCGCCGTGTGCGGGTGCGGCGGCACGACCATGCCACCGGTCTTCGAGACGTCGTCTGGGCCGTAGTGGTCGACGAAGCAGTAGGCCCCGATCATCGTGCGACCGCGCGCCGGCAGCGTGCGCCGGACCGTCATCGCCCGCGGCCCGCCCAGCGGCACCTCCCGCGGCTCGATGATGCTGCTGCCCGGGTGCATGGCGTCGTCGCCGCTCACCCGCTCGTCCGGCCTCGGGTCCAGGTTGGTCATGTCCCCCAGTCTGGCCCACCGGCACGCGCGTGGGAACCGGGTCGCGTGACCAACCTAACCCCGTCCGGCAGGAAGGATCTCGCGCGTGCGTGTGTACTCCATACATGAGCGTCGTCCCCAGCACCGAGTCCAGCCGCGCCCCCGCGGAGCACGCGGGCGGGCGCCACCAGGTCCTGGTGATCGGCTCCGGCTTCGGCGGGCTGTTCACCACCAAGGCCCTCGACGCGCCGGAGGTCGCGGTCACGATGGTCGCGCGCACCGGGCACCACCTCTTCCAGCCGCTGCTCTACCAGGTCGCGACCGGGATCCTCTCCGAGGGCGTCATCGCCCCGGCCACCCGCGACGTCATCGCCCGGCAGCGCAACGCCCAGGTGCTGCTCGGCGAGGTCGACGAGATCGACCTCGGGGCGCGGACCGTGACCGCGGAGTCGGTCGGCGGCCGGACCACCTACTCGTACGACAGCCTCGTCGTGGCGGCCGGCTCCACCCAGTCGTGGTTCGGCAACGACCACTTCGCCGAGTTCGCCCCCGGCATGAAGACGATCGACGACGCGCTGGAGCTGCGCGGGCGGATCTACGGGGCCTTCGAGCTGGCCGAGCTCGCCGCCGCCGCGGGCCGGGAGGACGACCTCCGGCACCTCATGACCTTCGTGGTGGTCGGCGCCGGCCCCACCGGCGTCGAGATGGCGGGGCAGCTGATCGAGCTGAGCCGGCGCACGCTCAGCGACGAGTTCCGCCACATCGACCCCTCGACCGCGCGGATCGTCCTGCTCGACGCCGCGGACGACGTCCTCGGCAGCTTCGGCGACGACCTGGCCCGACGCACTCGCCGCGACCTGGAGCGGCTCGGGGTGGAGATCCACCTCGGCGCCAAGGTCGTCGACGTCGACGCCGGCGGTCTGGAGGTGGAGCACCAGGACGGCTCCAGGGAGCGCATCGAGTGCTCGACCAAGGTCTGGGCCGCCGGTGTGCAGGCCAACCCGCTGACCCGGACGCTGTCCGAGCAGACCGGAGCCGACCTCGACCGGGCGGGGCGCATCCGCACCAACCCCGACCTCACCCTGCCCGGCCACCCGGAGGTCTTCGTCATCGGCGACATGGTCGCGATGGACGGGCTGCCCGGCGTCGCGCAAGGCGCCATCCAGACCGGCCGGCACGCCGCCGACCAGATCCTGCGCCGCCTGCGCGGCGAGGAGACCGGCCAGGCCTTCGAGTACTACGACAAGGGGTCGATGGCGACCATCTCGCGGTTCCGCGCGGTGATGAAGCGCGGGAAGATCGAGCTCACCGGGGTGCCGGCCTGGGTGGCCTGGCTGGCGGTGCACCTCTTCTACATCATCGGCTTCAAGAGCCAGGTCTCCACGCTCGCCCACTGGGCGATCA
Source organism: Acidobacteriota bacterium (assembly GCA_003577095.1). Lineage (GTDB taxonomy): Bacteria > Actinomycetota > Actinomycetes > Actinomycetales > Dermatophilaceae > Ornithinicoccus. Next base: position 1,201 of record QEUR01000059.1, on the reverse strand, counting down.
GCTTCCTCGGCCGCGACCGGGCGGAGCGGACCATCACCGAGCAGCAGGTGCTCGCGCGCCTGGCGCTGGAGTACCTCGGCGAGGACTTCGTCCGCGGGTCGCTCCGCCCGCCCTCGGACGGGAAGGACGAGCAGGGCCCGCCGGAGGGGCAGGACGCGTCGGAGGGGCAGAGCACACCGGATGGGCAGGACGCGTCGGACGACCAGCGCACCGGGGACGGCAAGGGCTCGCCGCGGGGGCCGGACAGGCCGTAGGGCCGGTCCGTCCCGGCGACACGCCCGACCGGCACCGGCCCCAGCGTGCATGTGCACGCTGTGGCCGGTCCAGGACGGGCGCGCCGTCGGCACGATGAGCCGGCCTCCCGGCCGCCGAGGTCAGCGCGGGCGGCTCACGGCATCGCCGCCGCGCCGGCCACGCGGGCGAGCGCGACGCAGTCCGGGATCCCCAGGAAGCGCTCGCGGACGTCGGGGTCCTCGATGACCGCCGCGCGCCGGGCCAGGAAGCGGGCGACCGTCGAGGTCACCTGGTCCGCCCAGGGGTCGCCGAGCGCGGTCAGCACCCGGTGGCAGGCGAGCAGCCCCCGCCCGGGGTGCGACTCGCCCCTCGGCTCGGGCCCGTCCGGACCGAGCGCGACCACCGCGCGCCGCGCCGCTGCGCGGGCGTCCTCGGCCCGGCCCGCGAGCAGGAGCGCCTCGGCCAGCACCGCCCCCGCCTCCACGGTCTCGGCCCGCAGGCCCAGCTCGCGCATGCGGTCCCGCGTCTCGACCAGCGCCTCGACGGCGCCGTCACCGTCGCCGCCGGCCAGGGTGGCCAGCCCGAGGGCGTAGGCGCACATCGCCTGGGCGGCCGGCACCTCGCTGAGCCCGGCGGCCTGCACCGCCGCCTGGGCCTGCGCGACGGCGCCCGCGGCGGAGCCGCCCGAGACCAGGACCCGGTCCAGCTCGAGGGAGCACAGGGAGGCGTGGGCGTGGGCCACGAAGTAGTGCAGGCCGTGCTCCCCGCCCAGCTCGACCGCGCGCTCCAGGTGCGCCCTCGCCTCGTCCGGCGAGCCCGTGAGCCGCTCGGCCTCCCCCAGCCGCTGCAGGGAGGAGACGACCCCCTCCGGGTCCTCGACCGACTCGGTCAGCTCGAGGGTGCGTCGCGCGCTCGTGAGGCCCTCGTCGAGCCGGCCCGTGTCCAGGGCGACGCTCGTCAGGTTGCC
>QEUR01000058.1 GCA_003577095.1 Acidobacteriota bacterium | reverse complement strand
GCGACGGGCGCCGCAAGGACGGCCCCCGCCCCGGCACCCCGACCCCCGAGCGGCTCATCACCCACGACCCCCGCGACGTCCTCGACCACCCCGACTGGACCACCATCGACACCCCCGACCAGCACGACCCGCAAGCCGCCGTCGAGGACCACGCCCCGGCCCCCGACCCCGACGACCAACCACCACCCTTCTGAGCACGAACCCTGCGAGCACGAGCCCCCGAGCACGAGCCGGCGGGTCGATTGGTCGCTCTGCTGGGACTCAGGCTCTTCCCGTGCCGCCTACCAGGCCGCGGCAGCGAGCCGCTCCTTGACGGCCGCCACGCCTTCGCCGGCCAACTGGTCCAGGTATGCCGTGCGTCCGCTCGTCGCCATCGCCAGCGACTCGGCGCTCCCCTCGACGAGGGGACCCTCACCCCATACCCGGTCGGTGTCGGTGGCCCGCCAGCAGAGCCCGTCGAGGAGGCCGCGCACCGGCAGGAAGGACTCCCGGCCGCGGGGCGAGAAGATGATGTCCACCACCGTCTCCCACCGCTCGACCGGCACGGTGACGTCCAGGCCCTGCGGCTGGGCGAGGTCTCGCAGGTGGATGCAGCTGTCGGCGTAGGGGCCGGCCGCGCCGATGTACCACGGCGTCGAGGTCTCGCCGGCCCGCCGGCGCAGCTCGTCGGCCACCTCGGCCAGCGGCCGGTCGGATAGCCGCGCCGCGACCACGTCGCACGCCCGGGCCATCGAGCGCACCCGCGCGGCGGTGAGCAGGAAGCGCCAGGAGGGCACCCTGATGGGCTGGAGCATGTGCCCGGTCAGCGTGCGCACGTCCCAGCCCTCGCAGAGCGTCGGGTCGGAGGCGTGCTCCTCCCCGAGCGCGTCGACGGTGTCCGCGAAGACCCGGCGGTGCTCGGTGGTCCAGGCCTGCAGCGTCTCGTCGGACCAGGGCCTCGACCTCACCTCGTCCATGGCACCAGCCTCGCACGGCCGGCCCCGACGACCGCGCGGGGGCGTGCCACGATGGGCCGCATGCGAGCAGTGGTGTGGGAAGGGACCGACCGGCCGATGCGCGTGGAGGAGGTGCCCGACCCGAGCCCGGGCCCCGGCGAGGTGCTGATCAGGGTGGCCGCCACCGGCGTGTGCCACACCGACCTGCACGTCATCAAGGGCGAGGTCGCCTTCCCCGCGCCCGGCGTGCTGGGGCACGAGACCTCCGGGACCGTCGCGCGGCTCGGTGAGGGCGTGACCGGGTTCGCGGTGGGTGACCGGGTCGTCGGCGCGTTCATCATGCCGTGCGGCGAGTGCCGCCAGTGCCGGGACGGGCGGGACGACATGTGCGTGCCGTTCTTCGAGCAGAACCGGTTGCGCGGCAACCTGCTGGACGGCACCTCCCGCCTCGCGCGGACGGACGGCTCGCGTCTGTCGATGTACTCCATGGCGGCGCTGGCGGAGTATGCCGTGGTGCCCGCGACCGGGCTCGCCCACCTCCCCGACGGGCTGCCCCTGGAGGAGTCCGCGGTCCTGGGGTGCGCCGCGTTCACCGCCTACGGAGCGGTCACGCGGGTCGGGACGGATCTACGCGGCCGCTCGGTCGCCGTCGTCGCCGTGGGCGGCGTCGGCTCGAGCGTCCTGCAGCTCGCCGCGCACCTGGGCGCCGACCCGCTGATCGCGGTCGACGTCGACGACGCCAAGCTGGCCCGGGCGCGCGCCCTCGGCGCCACCGTGACCGTCAACTCCCGCAGCGAGGACGTCCGCGCCGCCGTCGAGGAGGCCACCGGCGGCGCGGGCGCCCAGGTCGTCATCGAGGTGCTCGGGCGCCCCGAGACCGTCGAGCTCGGCTTCTCGCTCCTGCGCGACGGCGGCCGCATGGTCGTCGTCGGCATCGCCCCCGGCGCCGCGACCGCGGCCATCCCCATCACCGCGCTCGTGCGCCGCGGCATGTCGGTGGCGGGATCCTACGGCGCGCGCACCCGGCGGGACCTGCCCGAGGTGGTCCGGCTCGCCGCCGAGGGTGCCTACGACGTGCGCCGCGCCGTCAGCCGGCGGTTCTCGCTGGAGGAGGCGCCGCTGGCCTACGAGCTGCTCGACGCCGGACGGATCGAGGGACGGGCGATCGTCACGCCGGGCTGAACCGCCGGCACGAGAGGAGGGCCCCCGCGGCGCGGGGGCCCTCCTGGCTGCTCGGGCGCGGTCGGCCGGTCAGCCGCGTCGGCTGAACGCGGCGTCCTGCAGGGCGTCCTGCTCGACCGCGTGCACCTTGGTCGACCCCGCCGAGGGCGAGGCCGAGGCCGGGCGGGAGACCACGCGCAGCGGCCGCTCCTCGCCGTGCTGGGCCAGCGCCTTGGGGAGGTTGAGCGCCATGAACGGCCAGGCTCCCTGGTTCTCCGGCTCGTTCTGCGCCCAGACCAGCTCGGCGTTCGGGTACTTCCTGGTCAGCGCGGCCAGCTGGGCGCCGGGCACGGGGTAGAGCTGCTCCACCCGCAGGATGGCGGTCCTGGTGTCCTCGCGCTTGCGGCGGTCGTCCTCCAGGTCCCAGACCAGCTTGCTGGAGGCGATGAGCACCCGGTCCACGGACTCGGCGTCCAGCTGCTCGGTGTCCGGCAGCACCGGCTCGAAGGTCCCGCTGGTGAAGTCCTCCGGGCTGCTGGCCGCGGCCTTCAGGCGGAGCATGGCCTTGGGCGTGAAGACGACCAGCGGCTTGCGCGGGCGCGCCGTCGCGTGCGCGCGCAGCAGGTGGAAGTAGCTGGCGGGCGTGGACGGGTAGGCGACCGTCATGTTGTCCTCGGCGCACAGCTGCAGGTAGCGCTCGATCCGGGCCGAGGAGTGGTCCGGGCCCTGGCCCTCGTAGCCGTGCGGCAGCAGCAGGACGACGCTGGAGCGCTGGTCCCACTTCTGCTCGGAGGAGGAGACGAACTCGTCGATCATCGTCTGGGCGCCGTTGGCGAAGTCGCCGAACTGCGCCTCCCACAGCACGAGCGCGTCGGTCCGCTCGACCGAGTAGCCGTACTCGAAGCCCATCGCGGCGTACTCCGAGAGCAGCGAGTCGTAGACCTCGAACCTGGCCTGGTCCTCGCTCAGGTGGTGCAGCGGGGTCCAGTTGGCGGCGGTCTTGTGGTCGGTGAGCACCGCGTGCCGCTGCACGAAGGTGCCGCGGCGGGAGTCCTGCCCGGAGAGCCGGACCGGGGTGCCCTCCACGACCAGGGAGCCGAAGGCGAGCAGCTCGCCCATCGCCCAGTCGATGCCGCCCTCGCGCGTCATCTGCTGACGGCTGGCCATCAGCTTGGCCAGCTTGGGGTGGATGGTGAATCCCTCCGGCACCTCGGCGAAGGCGTCGCCGATCCGGTGCAGCAGCTCCTCGCTGATCGCGGTGGGCCGCTGCCGGGTGGCCATGTCGCCCTCGTCCTGGGCCTGGGGGCGCTCGAGGCCGTGGGTGCCGTCGCCCTCGCCCTTCAGCGCCGCCTTGGTCTCGGTGAAGACCTGCTCCAGCTGCCGCTGGTAGTCGCGCAGCGCCTCCTCGGCCTCCTCGACGGTGATGTCGCCGCGGCCGATGAGGGACTCGGTGTAGAGCTTGCGGACCGAGCGCTTGGCCTCGATGAGGTCGTACATCAGCGGCTGGGTCATCGACGGGTCGTCGCCCTCGTTGTGCCCGCGGCGTCGGTAGCAGACCATGTCGATCGCGACGTCCTTGTGGAACTTCTGGCGGTATTCGTAGGCGAGCTCGGCCACCCGCACGACCGCCTCGGGGTCGTCGCCGTTGACGTGGAAGACCGGGGCCTGGATGGTGCGGACCACGTCGGTGCAGTAGACCGAGGAGCGGGAGTGGTGCGGTGCGGTGGTGAAGCCGACCTGGTTGTTGATGACCACGTGGATCGTGCCGCCGGTGCGGTATCCGGGCAGCTGGGACATCTGCAGCGTCTCCAGCACCACGCCCTGGCCGGCGAAGGCCGCGTCGCCGTGCAGCAGCACCGGCAGGACGCTGTAGTCCTTGTCGCCCCCGCCGGACTCGAGCTTGATCCGGTCGTGCTTGGCGCGGGTGATGCCCTCCAGGACGGGGTTGACGGCCTCCAGGTGGGAGGGGTTGGCCGCCAGGTAGACGCGGGTGGACTTGCCCTCCTCGCTCAGGAACTCGCCCTCGGTGCCGAGGTGGTACTTCACGTCGCCGGAGCCCTGCACCGAGCCCGGGGCCGACCGGCCCTCGAACTCGCGGAAGATCTGTCCGTAGGACTTGCCGGCGAGGTTGGCCAGCACGTTGAGGCGGCCGCGGTGCGGCATACCGATCGTCACCTCGGACAGGTCGTCCTCGGCGGCGCGGGAGAGGACCTTGTCCAGCAGCGCGATGACGGCCTCGCCGCCCTCGAGGGAGAAGCGCTTCTGGCCGACGAACTTGGTCTGCAGGAAGGTCTCGAAGGCCTCCGCCGCGTTGAGGCGGCGCAGGATGCGCAGCTGCTCGGCCGGGGCCGGCTTGTCGTACTTGACCTCGAGCTTCTCCTGGAACCAGGCCCGCTCCTCGGGGTCCTGGATGTGCATGTACTCCACGCCGGTGGTGCGGCAGTAGGAGTCGCGCAGCACCCCGAGGATGTTGCGCAGGGTCATCCGCGGCTTGCCGCCGAAACCGCCGGTGGGCACCTCGCGGTCCAGGTCCCACAGCGTCAGGCCGTGGTTCTCGATCTCCAGGTCCGGGTGGCTGCGCTGGACGTACTCCAGCGGGTCGATGTCGGCCATCAGGTGGCCGCGCGTGCGGTAGGCGTGGATGAGCTGCTGGATGCGGCTCGCCTTGGAGATGTCGTCGTCGTGGGTCGCCGCGATGTCCGGCGCCCAGCGGATCGGCATGTACGGGATCCGCAGCGAGGTGAAGATCTCGTCGTAGAACCCGTCCTCGCCCAGCAGCAGCTGGTGGATCCGCCGCAGGAACTCCCCGGACTGCGCGCCCTGGATGATGCGGTGGTCGTAGGTCGAGGTCAGCGTCAGGATCTTGCTCACCGCGGCGGAGGTGATCCGCTCCAGCGCGGCGCCCTGCCACTCGGCGGGGTAGTCGAGGGCGCCGACGCCGATGATCGCGCCCTGGCCCTTCATCAGCCGCGGGACCGAGTGCAGGGGGCCGATGCCGCCGGGGTTGGTCAGCGAGATCGTGGTGCCCTGGAAGTCCTCGATCGTCAGCTTGCCGTCGCGGGCCTTGCGGACGATCTTCTCGTAGGCCGACCAGAACTCGAAGAACGTCATGTTCTCGGCGCTCTTGATGTTCGGCACGAGCAGCTGGCGGCTGCCGTCCGGCTTGGGCACGTCGATCGCCAGGCCCAGGTTGATGTGGGCCGGCTCGACGAGCACGGGCTTGCCGTCGACGGTGGTGAAGCCGTTGTTCATCTCCGGCATCGCCTTGATCGCCTTGACCATGGCGTAGCCGATGAGGTGGGTGAAGGACACCTTGCCGCCGCGGGAGCGGGCCAGGTGGTTGTTGATGACGATGCGGTTGTCGATGAGGAGCTTGGCCGGCAGGTTGCGGGCGCTGGTCGCGGTCGGCACCTCCAGGCTCGTCTCCATGTTGGTGACCACCCGCGCCACGGCACCCCTTAGCGGCGTCATGGTCCCGTCGGTCTGCGGCCCCGCCTTCTTCGGGGCGGGCGACTCGCGGGGCGTGGGGCTGTCCTTGGCCGAGGCCTTCCCGGTCGGCTTCGTCGGCTGCTCGGCCTTCGGCTGCTCGGTGTTGGACGACTGGGGCTTGGACGGCTCAACCTTGGACGGCTCGGCCTTCGCCGGCTCGGCCTTGGCGGGGGTCGACGGGGCGGCCTGCTGGGCGCCGCGCGGAGGGGCGGGGGCCACCCGCGGGCCGGACGCCGGCCGACGGTTGGTGGCCGCTCGCTCGGCGGCCGGGGACGGGGCGCCGTCGGTGGGCGAGGAGCCGTTGCCGCTGCCACCTCCCTCGAAGTAGCTGCGCCAGGACGGGTCTACCGACCCGGGGTCCTGGTCGAATCGCTCGCGCATCTCCTCGACGAGCCACTCGTTGGCTCCGAAGTCCTCGAGGGTCTTGTCGCTGCTCGGGGGGTTGGCCACGGAATTTGCGCCTCTTCTCGGTCCGTTGGGCTGCCTTGCGATGCACGCACAGTGCACCTCTTACGACAGCCTAGCCGCTGGGGGAGCGCCGGCGCGGACGCGGGTGGCGGCCGCCTGCCGGCGCGTCAGCCCCCGCGTGCTCAGCCGACGTCGCGACGCTGGGTGAGGACCCAGCCGACGACGGTCATCATGGCCGCGTAGCCGAGCAGCACGAGGGCAGCCACCCACCAGGTGAGCTGGTCGGGGTTCCCCCCGGCCTGCTCGACCGTCGCGCTGTCCATCCCCTCGTAGAGGCTCAGCGCCGCCATGCTGGCCTGGCTCGGGAAGAACCGGGCCACGTCGGCCAGCGCGTCGACCATGCCGATGAAGACGCCGAGCAGCGGCTCGATGAGGAAGGCGAAGGCGACGCCGACGAAGAGGGCGGCCACCTGGTTGGGGATGAGCACGCCCAGCCCCAGTCCCATCAGGCCCCAGAGGACGAAGACGAGCAGCATCCGGGCGAGCACGCCGAGCAGGTCGCCGGCCTCGGGGAAGACCGCCTTGTCGGCGGCCAGCAGCAGGGCCCCGCCGGTGACGAGCGCCCCGGCCAGGTGCGCCAGGCCGTTGACCACGACGACGATGGTCAGCGCCACGACCTTGGCCGCGATCACCCGTCCCCGCCGCGGCGCGGAGAGGAAGGTGGCGGTGAGGGTCTTGTGGCGGTACTCGCTGCCCATCGACAGGATGCCGAGGACCAGGCTGAGCAGGTAGCCCACCTGCATGCCGCCGGTGTAGAGGGTCCGGGCGAGCACGGTCGGCTCGAGGGAGTTGCCCATCGGCGCGCCCTCCCCGCCGGTCGGGCCGGGCACCGCGACGAAGAGCATGAACGCCCCCGCGATGCCGACGAAGAGCGCGGCGAGCAGGAACTGCGCCAGCGGCATGCCCCAGCCGATGCGGGTGGTGAAGGCCTTGCGCAGCTCGGAGCGGATCAGGCCGGTCATCACGTGGTCTCCTGCAGGTTGCGGTTGCGGTGCTCGGGCGACTCGGTCAGCTCGAGGAACATGCGCTCCAGGTCGGTGCGCAGCGCCCGCAGCTCGTGGACCGGCTGGCCGGCGGCCAGTGCCACGTCGCCGACGCGGGCGAGGTCGCCGTCGGCCCCCTCGACCTGGAGGGCGCCGGGGCCGTGCTCGGGGGAGGGCTGGGCGGTCAGGCCGGCCCGCTCCAGCGCGGCCGCCAGGGCAGCGGCGTCGGCGGTGCGCACCAGCACGGTCTGCTCGCCGTGCAGCTCCTCGATCGTGCCCTGCCGGACCAGCCGGCCGTTGGCGATGATGATCACGTCGTCGACGGTCTGCTCGACCTCGGCGAGCAGGTGGCTGCTCACCACGATCGTGCGGCCCTCCTCGGCGGCCAGGTGCCGCAGGAAGCCGCGCATCCACCGGATCCCCTCCGGGTCCAGGCCGTTGGCGGGCTCGTCGAGCAGCAGCACCCCGGGGTCGCCGAGCAGGCCGGCCGCCAGGCCGAGGCGCTGCCGCATACCCATCGAGTAGGCGCCCGCCCGCTTGCGCGCGGCGGCCGGGATCCCGACCAGCTCGAGGAGCTGGTCGACGCGGCTGTCCGGGATGCCGTGGGTGGCCGCGAGCACGCGCAGGTGGTCGCGCCCGGAGCGGCCGGGGTGGAAGCCGGTGGCCTCGAGCGCCGAGCCCACGACGTTCAGCGGGCGCGGCAGGTCGGCATACCGGTGCCCGCCGATGAGGGCCTCGCCGGCGGTGGGCCGGACGAGGCCCAGGAGCATGCGCAGCGTGGTGGTCTTGCCGGCCCCGTTGGGGCCGAGGAAGCCGGTCACGCGGCCGGGGCGGATGTCGAAGGTCAGGTCGTCGACGGCACGGAGCGTCCCGAAGGTCTTGGTGAGCCCCCGGACGCTGATCCCCGTGCCCTCGTGCTGGGCGACGTCGGTCATGGGCGTCAGTCAACCAGGCGGGTCCTGGCGGACGCATCCCCCCTCCGACGGAGACCGGCCTCCGTCCTGGGTGGTATGCGGTGCGCCCGGGTCAGGCGAGCCTCATCACCACGGTCTTGGTCTGGGTGAAGTGGTCGAGCGCCTCGACGCCCTTCTCCCGGCCGTAGCCGGACCTCTTGAAGCCGCCGAAGGGCAGCTCGACGCCGCCGCCGGCGCCGTAGGTGTTGACGAAGACCTGCCCCGCCTCCAGCGCGGCGGCCAGGCGGTGGGCGCGGGAGAGGTCCCTGGTCCACACGGCGGCCAGCAGGCCGTAGTCGGTGCCGTTGGCCAGCGCGACCGCCTCCTCCTCGTCGGAGAACGGCATCGTCACCAGCACCGGCCCGAAGACCTCCTCCTGGGCGATGGGCGAGGCCGGGTCGACGCCGTCGACGAGCGTGGGCAGCCAGTAGGACCCGCGCGCGAGCCGGTCGTCCTCCGGCGCGGAGCCGCCGAGGACGACCTCCCCGGAGGTGTTGCCCTCGACGTACCCCCGCACCCGCTCCTGCTGCCTGCGGGAGACCAGCGGGCCGAGGTCGGGGTCCTCCAGGCCCGGGCCGAGGGTGGTGGCGCGCAGCCGGTCGGCGACCTTGTCCACCAGCTCGGCCCGCACGCTCTCGTGGACGACGAGGCGCGAGCCGGCGGAGCAGGTCTGGCCGGCGTTCTGCAGGATGCCCCTGGCGACGAACCCGGCGGCGAGCTCCAGGTCGGCGTCGGGGAGGACGACGTGGGCCGACTTGCCGCCGAGCTCGAGGATCGTCGGCACCACCCGGTCGGCGGCCGCGTGCGCGATGGAGGAGCCGGTCGCGGCCGACCCGACGAACCCCAGGTGGGCCACGCCGGGGTGCCGCGCCAGCGCGGCCCCGGCCTCGGCGCCCAGCCCGGTGACGACGTTGAGGACGCCGGCCGGCATCCCCGCCTCGACCGCCAGGCGCGCCACCTCCACGGCGGTGCGCGGCGTCTCGTCGGCCGGCTTGACCACGATCGCGTTGCCGGTCGCGGTCGAGGCGGCGACGGCGCGGGAGAGCAGCTGCATCGGGTAGTTCCAGGCGATGACGCTGCCGACGACGCCGTAGGGCTCCCGCCGGGTGTAGGCGTGCAGGTCGGGCCCCAGCGGGATCGTCGCGCCGTAGTAGCTGTCGATCGCGTGCCCGTAGAAGCGGAAGTAGCGCGCGCAGACGGTCGCGTCCGTCCGGGCCTGGCCCAGCGGCTTGCCGGTGTCCTCCGACTCCAGGCGGGCCAGGCGCTCGCGGTCCCGGTCGACCAGGTCGGCCAGCCGGGTGAGGACGGTGCTGCGCTCCTCCGGCGTCGTCCGGGCCCACGCCCGCTGGGCGACCGCGGCGGCCTCGACCGCGGCGTCCACCTCGCGCTCCCCGCCCCGTCCGACGCCACCGATGACCGAGCCGTCGGCCGGGTCGACGTTGTCGAAGGTCTCCTGGGCCGGGAGGTCCTCACCGGCGACGAAGGAATGGGTGACGGTGTCCGTGGCCATGGTCAGAAGGTACCGCCAGGACGTGTTGCGCCCCCGGCAGGATTCGAACCTGCGCTCCCGCCTCCGGAGGGCGGTGCTCTATCCCCTGAGCTACGGGGGCAACGGCGAGAAACTGTACCAGTCTGCGGCGGCTGCACCGCAACGCCGCCCGTCAGGGGCAGGGCCGCAGCGCCACTAGACTCTCGGGGGTGACTCCCGAGCAACTCGCCGACGCCATCCACGCCGTCCTGACCGAGGCCGCGGCCGACGGTCTGGCCCTGCAGGTCCCCGACCGCGGGCGCGTGCGCGTGGAGCGTCCCCGCAGCCGGGAGCACGGCGACTGGTCGACCAACGTGGCGCTGCAGCTGGCCAAGGGGGCGGGTATGCCGCCGCGCCAGCTCGCCGAGCAGCTCGCCGGGCGTCTGGGGGCGGTCGCGGGGGTGGCCAGGGTGGACGTCGCCGGTCCCGGCTTCCTCAACATCACCCTCGACGCGGCCTCCGCCGGCGAGCTGGCCCGCACGGTCGTCGAGCACGGCGAGCGGTACGGCACCAACGACTCCCTCGCCGGGCACGTGCTCAACCTGGAGTTCGTCTCCGCCAACCCGACCGGCCCCCCGCACATCGGGCACACCCGGTGGGCGGCGCTCGGCGACGCCCTCGCCCGCCTGCTGCGGGCCAGCGGGGCGCAGGTCACCACCGAGCACTACGTCAACGACTACGGCTCGCAGATGGTCAAGTTCGCGCAGTCGATCCTGGCCCGCGCCACCGGCGGCGAGATCCCGGAGGGCGGCTACCCGGGGGAGTACGTCACCGCGCTGGCCGAGCGCCTGCTGCGCGAGCGTCCCGACGTGCTCGAGCTGCCGGAGGACGAGCGGGTGGCGGTGACCCGCGAGCTCGGCTACGCCTGGATGCTGGAGGAGATCCGCGGGACCCTGCGCGACTTCAACGTCGAGTTCGACGTGTGGATGCCCGAGTCGAGCCTGCACGAGGGCGGCAAGGTCGAGGAGGCGGTCGCCCGCCTGCGCGAGCAGGGCCACGTCTTCGACCAGGACGGCGCCGTCTGGCTGCGCACCACCGACTTCGGCGACGACAAGGACCGCGTCCTGATCCGCGCCGACGGCCGACCCACCTACTTCGCGGCCGACGCGGCCTACTACCTGGACAAGAAGGACCGCGGCTTCCCCGAGAAGATCTACATGCTCGGCGCCGACCACCACGGCTACGTCGGCCGGCTCAAGGCGATCGCCGCGTGCGCAGGCGACGACCCCGCGAAGAACATCGAGGTGCTGATCGGCCAGCTGATCAACATCAGCGGCGAGCGGATGGGCAAGCGCCGCGGCAACGCGGTCTTCCTCTCGGACCTCATCGAGTGGATCGGCACCGACCCGGTTCGCTACTCCCTGGCCCGGTTCCCGGCCGACACGCCGCTGGACCTGGACGGCGAGGAGCTGCGCAGGCGGTCCAACGACAACCCCGTCTACTACGTGCAGTACGCCCACGCCCGCACCTGCAACGTGGCCCGGCTCGCCGGCGAGGACGGCGTGCGCCGCGAGGACGGCTTCGACCCGGCCCTGCTGGTGCACGAGACCGAGGCGACGCTGCTGGCGACCCTCGGCGACTTCCCTCGGGTGGTGGCCCAGGCCGCGCAGCTGCGCGAGCCGCACCGCGTCGCGCGCTACCTCGAGGAGCTCGCCGGCGACTTCCACAAGTGGTACGACGAGTGCCGCGTCCGCCCGCTGTCGGCCGACGAGGAGATCACCGACCTGCACCGCTCGCGCCTGTGGCTCAACGACGCCACCCGCCAGGTCCTTGCCAACGGCCTGTCGCTGCTGGGCGTCTCCGCGCCCAAGCGCATGTGAACCGCATACCTCTCCAGGAGCACTGACATGACCACCCAGCCCCTGCGCGTCGCCCTGCTCGGCGCCGGCACCGTCGGCGCCGCCGTCGCCCGGCTCCTCCAGGAGCGGGCCGCGCTGCTGACCGGACGCACCGGCCGCCCGCTCGAGCTCGTCGGGGTGGCCGTGCGCGACACCTCCCGGCCGCGCGACGGCGTCGACCCCCAGCTGCTCACCACCGACGCCGAGAGCCTGGTCGACGGCGCCGACGTCGTGGTCGAGGTGATGGGCGGCATCGAGCCCGCGCGGACCCTGATCGAGCGCGCCCTGCGGCGCGGGGTCCCGGTCGTCACCGCCAACAAGCAGCTGATCGCCCAGCGCGGGCCGGAGCTGCACGCGGTCGCGGACGAGGCGGGGACCGTCCTGCACTACGAGGCCGCGGTGATGGCCGCGGTCCCGGTCATGGCGGTCGTCCGCGAGAGCCTGGCCGGCGACGAGATCACCTCGATCTCCGGGGTGGTCAACGGCTCGACCAACTACGTGCTCGACCTCGTGGCGCGCAAGGGGGTGCCCTTCGCGGACGCGGTCCGGCAGGCCGGGGAGCTCGGCTACCTGGAGGCCGACCCCACCGAGGACCTGGAGGGCCTGGACGCCGCCGCCAAGATCGTCATCCTGGCCCGCACCGCGTGGGGGCTGCCCGTGTCCCTCGAGGACGTGCAGCGCCAGGGGATCACCGGGTTGACCGACGAGGACTTCCGCCGCGCGGCCGCGCACGGCGCCGTCGTCAAGCTGGTCGCCTCCGCGTGGCGCTCCGGCACCGGCGGCAGCGACCACGTCGAGGTCGCGGTGCGCCCGGT
>QEUR01000057.1 GCA_003577095.1 Acidobacteriota bacterium | reverse complement strand
ATCGTGGCGCCGAGGGGCCGCAGGCGGGCGACGGTCTGGGGGTGCTGGCGCATAGCTGCCAGGCTAGAGCGCGGCGGAATCCCGCCAGAATTAGCCCGGGAATCGCTATCGTTGCCACCAGATAGCGAACAGCTATGTTTCACATTTCTTTTCCCATCTCTACCTGCATGGTTGTGCGTTTTCCCATAGGCAGCTAGCCTCGCCGTGTTCTATTTCACAGCCCGCCTCGGCGGGTATCTCGAAAGGGGCGTCTATGGCCTCATACCTCGACCTGATAGCGAATCCGGCCGCGTCGGAGGTCGCCGGACGTTCGGGTGTGGTGGTCATGGCAGGGTGTTCCTTCCTCTGGCTGCTCGGTCGTAGGCGGACAGGTCGATCACCACGTCGTCCCCGCCGGCGGCGGGGGTCGTGGCCGTGGCCGTCGCGGTGGGGGTGCTGGTGGGGTCGCGGTGGCGGGCGCTCAGCGCCTGCGCGGCGGCGCGGGCCGCGGTGTTAGGCGGGATGCGTTCCTTGCGTCGGTGCGGCGTGCGGGTGTCGTGGGCGGCGAGCACGCGCGCCTCCAGGGCGGTGACGTGCGCGTGCTCGCGGACCATGACGCCGGCGCCGTCGGGGGCGAGCTCGTGGCGGGCGATGACCGTCCCGGCGCTGGTGGCGATGCCGATGTGGGTGGTGCCGAGGCGCCAGGTCACGGCCACCTGGGCGCGGGCCAGCTCGGGGGCCACGGAGTAGAAGTTGCCGCGCCAGGACACCAGCGCCTGCGCGGAGGCGGTCCGGTCCTCGCTGATGGTGGCCGGGAACGGGACGGGCGGGACCGGGGCGAGCGGTTCCCTGGCGGCGAGGGTGAGCACGGAGGCCTTCCCGCCGGGCCCGGCCGGACGTAGCCGCGCGTCGCCGCGGGTGGCGCAGAACCGGTCCAGGGAGGCCTGGGCCTGCTCGGGCGTGGTCTCGTCGGGCAGGGTGCGCCACCAGCGCTGGGCGGCGGTGTGGTTGGCCTTCTCCACCACGCCCTTGCGGTTGCCGCGCCGCGGCGGGCAGATGTCGACACCGACGGCGTAGTGCTTGGCCACCGCGGAGAAGGAGGCGGACACCCGCCCGGTGGCGGGGTGGCACACGGTGGCCATCCGGTCGAAACGCCAGGACCTCGTGAGCCCGCCGAGTGCTCTGCTCACGCGGTCGAGGGCGTCGATGAGGTGGGGCTGGGGGGGTGTCAGATGGTCTGTGTAAGTGGAGGGTCTCCCACCTGAAGGAGATTGACTGTGACCATGACCAAGCCGAAGAAGGACGTCGAGGAGCAGGAGTCTGAGGCACGGCGGTTGCGCCGGGAGCTGTTCGATGAGGACATGCTCGACAAGCTGATGGCCGCCACGGACGAGCGGGGCCTGTCTTTGACCGGTGAGGGCGGGTTCCTGCCCGAGATGATCAAGGCCGTCCTCGAGCGCGGAATGCAGGCCGAGCTGACCGACCACCTGGGCTATGAGAAGGGCGAGCGGGCCGGGCACGGCTCGGGCAACTCCCGCAACGGCACCACGCCCAAGACGGTCGGCACCGAGGTCGGGGACGTGACCCTGGACCAGCCGCGGGACCGGGCCTCCACGTTCGCCTCGGCGCTGGTGCCCAAGGGCGCCCGCCGCCTGGGCGGACTGGAGGACATGATCATCTCCCTGTACGCCGGCGGGATGACGATCCGCGACATCCAGCACCACCTCGCCGCGACGCTGGGCACCGAGCTGTCCCACGAGACGATCAGCAAGGTCACCGACGCCGTCGCCGAGGAGGTCACCGCCTGGCAGACCCGGCCGCTGGAGGCGTTCTACCCGGTCATCTACCTCGACGCCCTCGTGGTGAAGGTCCGCGACGGGGCGCACGTGGCCAACCGGGCCGCGCACATCGCCGTCGGTGTCGACATGGACGGGATCAAGCACGTCCTGGGCATCTGGGTCCAGGCCACCGAGGGCGCGAAGTTCTGGGCCGGCGTGTGCGCCGAGCTGGCCAACCGCGGCGTCAAGGACGTCCTGATCGTCTGCTGCGACGGGCTCACCGGGTTCCCCGAGGCGATCGAGGCGACCTGGTCCGGGGCGCTGGTCCAGACCTGCGTGGTGCACCTGATCCGGGCCTCGATGCGGTTCGTCTCCTACTCCGACCGCAAGGCCGTCGCCGCGCTGCTGCGCCCGATCTACACCGCCGCCAACGAGGACGCCGCGCTGATGGCCCTGGCCACCTTCGCCGACTCCAACCTGGGCAAGAAGTACCCCGCCGCCATCGCGACGTGGGAGAACGCCTGGGACCGGTTCACCCCGTTCCTGGCCTTCGGGCCCGCGCTGCGCAAGGTCATCTACACCACCAACTCCATCGAGAGCTTGAACTACCAGCTGCGCAAGATCATCAAGAACCGCGGACACTTCCCCAACGACACCGCCGCGATCAAGCTGCTGTGGCTGGCGATCCGCAACATCGAGGACAAGCGCGCCCGAGAACGCGCCAAGGAAGCCGGCCTGCCCAAGGGCACCCCACGCAAGGCACCGGGCAAGCTCGTCGAAGGCTCCGTCATCCAGGGCTGGAAAGCCGCCCTCGGCGAGCTCGCCCTCGTCTACCCCGACCGCATCAACGCCCACCTGTAAAACCACTGTGACCCACATCACTTACACAGACATCTTGACAAGCTCGCGCCTTCGCCGACCTGGCCGAGCGCACCGACTACACCGGCTGCGGCGCCCTCTTCATCGGTGACGTCGTGGGCGACGACCTCTCCCTCTACCCGCAGACGCGGGAGCTGTCCGGCGTGCTCAACGGGCCGGCGCGCTTCCTGCCGGGCAACCACGACCTCGACTTCGACGCCCCGGCCGAGCACCGCTTCGACACCTTCAAGGCGCAGCTGGGGCCGGAGTACTACTCCTACGACTCCGGCAAGGTGCACGTCGTCGCGCTGAACACGGTGGAGTACCCGACCAAGGCCGACCCCGCCAAGGGCGACTACAACGGCGCCATCGACGAGGACCAGCTCGAGTGGCTGCGCAACGACATCGCCCGGGTGCCGAAGGACCGGCTCATCGTCGTGGCGGCCCACATCCCGCTGCTCGACTTCGCCGACCAGGGCAGCGCCAAGCACCAGGTGGACCAGGTCCGCGAGATCTACGAGATCCTCGAGGGCCGCGAGGCGATCGCCGTCGGCGGGCACACCCACAGCCTGGAGAACCTGCGCAAGGGCGACAGCCTCGAGGGCTGGTCGCGGCTGTTCGGCGTCGACGGGCTGCCCTTCCCGCACATCACCGCGGGTGCGATCTCGGGCGACTGGTACTCCGGCCGCCTGCTCGAGGGCGGCTACCCGCTCGCGGTGCAGCGGGACGGCGCCCTGCCCGGTGTGCTCACGCTCGACGTCCGGAACAGCGAGGTGAAGGAGCGGTTCACCGTCCGCGGCGACGACGGCTCGACGCAGATGGCGGTGGGGCTCAACAGCGTCCGCTACCGCGACTGGTATGCCGTCAACCGCTCCGAGGGCGGGTCCGCCCCGGCCTTCGAGGACCCGCTGGTGCTCACCCCGGCGGACCTCGCGGGCACGACCTGGCTGACCACCAACTTCTACATGGGCGGCACCGGCTCGACGGTGGAGGTCTCGATCGACGGCGCGGACCCCGTCGAGGCGGCACGGACCCAGCAGATGCAGGGTGAGGGCCAGCTCGTGGGCGCGGAGTGGTCCGACCCGGTGGCGGTCCAGGAGCAGCTCGTGCACGGCGGGAGCGTGGCCGACAGGTCGATGCACGTGTGGCGCGTGGATCTCCCCGCGGACCTGGAGCCGGGCGAGCACACGGCGGAGGTCGTGGCCACGGACGTGCACGGACGTGAGTTCACCGAGACCCTCACGTTCGAGGTGACTGGCTGAACCGAGTTGGCCGGAACGTGCGTCGGCCCCCACCGTCACGGGACGGTGGGGGCTGACGTGCCTCCCGTCCCATGGCTGGCGTGACGGCGCGGGCTCGATCTCGGCGGGTGCCGGCGCGTGGCACGATGTGCCGGTGAGGGCGGAGCGTGCCGCCGACGACCCGGAGGTGCCGTGCATGAGGACCGCGCTGCTGCTGACGATCACGGTGCTGCTGCTCTCGTCCTGCGGCGACGTGACCTCGCCCGCCGGAGACGCTCCCGACCTCGCCGGCCGCACCTTCCTGAGCACCGGCGTGACCGACGACGGCGCGCCGCACGACCTGGTGGAGGGCTCACGCATCCGGCTGACCTTCGAGGACGGCCGGCTGAGCGCGCAGGCAGGCTGCAACACGATGTCCGGCGGCTACGAGATCGACGGGGACGTGCTGGTCGTCGAGGGGCTCGCGACGACCGAGATGGGCTGCCCCGACGACCTCGCCGAGCAGGACACGTGGCTCTCCGGCGTGCTCACCGGGAGGCCTTCGATCGCGGTGGACGGCGAGGATCTCACGCTCACCTCCGGGACGACCGTGGTCACGCTGACGGACCGCGTCGTCGCTGACCCCGACCGTCCGCTCGTGGGCACGGTATGGCGCGTCGACTCGTTGATCTCCGGCGACGCCGTGTCGAGTACGCCCGGTGACGCCCAGGCCTCGCTGGTCTTCGGCGACGACGGCACCGTCCAGGTCCGCGGCGGCTGCAACACCGGGTCCGCCTCCTACACCGCGGGCGAGGGCACGGTGACCATCGGTCCGGTCCGCATGACGCGGATCGCCTGCGACGACGAGCGTGGCCAGCTCGAGGCCGCGGTGCTGCGCGTGCTGGACGCCGGTGAGCTGCAGGTCAGGATCGAGGCCGGCCGGCTGACGCTCAGCGGTGACGGCGGCGGACTGGGTCTGCAGGCCGACTGAGGCGGACGGCGCCGGCCCGCAGCCCGACTCTCATCCGGCGATCCCGGCGGCCTCCTGGTGCGGCGGAGCCTAACCTTGGACCGTGCCCGCGATCGACCCTCCTCCGGACCGGACCCGGTGGCTGATGCAGCCGGCCTGGCTTCCCCGGTTCCGGGCGGGGATCGGCGTGGCCGTGGCCGTCAGCGCCGTCCTCGGGCTCGTGCTCGCCTGGGGCACGATCGCCGTCACGCTCATGGTGCTCTGGCTGGCCCTCGGCGTCTTCCTGGTGTGGGCCAGCAGGTTCGAGCACACCGGCACCACGCTGGACGCTGACGCGATCACCGTCGTGGAGGGTCGACGCCCCCGGCGGCTCACCCGCGAGGACATCCTCGACCTGCGCACCGACGAGCCCGACGGCCTGCCCTGGCGCGTCGTGGCGGTGCTGCGGGACGGCCAGACGGTGCCCCTCCTCGGGGTCCCGCCGACCGAGCTGGAGCGGCTGCGTCGCTGGCACTCGGGGGCCTGACCACGGACCGTCGGGGATTGGGGGAGGGCGCGTGAACCACATACCCTTGGGCCGATGGCCGTCACCCCGTCCCGCGCGCGCCTCGGCATCTCCCTCCAGTTCTTCACCAACGGCGCGCTCATGGGCACCCTGCTGCCCCACTACCCGCAGATCAAGGACACCTTCGAGCTGTCCAACGCCGTCTTCGGGCTGCTCGTCGTCGCCTTCCCGGTCGGCTCGCTGCTGACCGCGGCGTTCGCGGGCCGCGCCATCCGTCGCTTCGGGGCGCTGACGACCGCGACCGTGCTGACCGTCACGCTGGCCGTCCTGCTCGCGGTGGCGGTGTCCAGCCCCTGGCTCTGGCTCCTGTTCGTCGGGCTCCTGCTCGCCGGCTGCGCCGACCCCGTCCTGGACGCGGCCCAGAACGTCCACGGGCTGCGCGTCGAGCGGGCGCTCGGGCGCTCGGTCATCAACTCGATGCACGCGATCTGGAGCCTCGGCGCGGTCACCGGCGGCCTGGTGGGCGCGTGGACCGCCGGCCTCGGCCTGCGCGTCGGACCGGTCATGGTCGGCGCAGGCCTCGTGTGGTCGGCCCTGGCCGTCCTCGCCTGGTGGCTGGGCCGGCTGCCCGAGGCTGAGGAGTGCCCTGCCGCCACCGAGCACCATGCCCGACCGACCCGCGCAGGCGCCCTGCTGCTCGTCGCCCCCGTCGCGGTCCTCGCGGTCGCCGGGACGCTCGTGGAGGAGGTGGGCAACTCGTGGGCCACCCTCTACGCCCGGGACGTCACCGGCGCGGCTCCGGGGGTGGCCGGCCTGGCCTACGTCACCGCCTACGCCGCCCAGTTCGTCGGCCGGATCACCGGCGACCGGCTCACCGACCGCTTCGGGCGCGGCGAGGTGGCCGTGGCCGGCGGCGTTCTCATCGCCCTCGGCGGACTCGTCGTCATGGTGGCGCCGACGGTGCTGGTCGTGCTCGCGGGCTTCGTGCTGCTCGGCCTGGGCTGCGCGACGCTCGTCCCCGCCGCCTTCGCGGCCGCCCACGAACTGCCCGGGCTCGCCTACGGCACCGGCGTCGCCCTGGTCGGGTGGATCATGCGCGGCGGCTTCGTGCTGACCTCGCCCCTGCTGGGCGCCATCGCCGACCGCTGGGGCCTGCGCGCCGGTATGGTGCTCCCCCTCCTGGCAGGGGTGGTCGCCGTCTTCGTCGCCGCACGGCTGCGCCGGCCGCGTCAGGCAGCTGCGTCAGGCGCTTCCCGGGCGGGAGCACCGGCGACGCCTGACACAAGTGCCTGACGTCCGCCCGGTCAGCGCGGGGGCATGCGCAGGGCGCCGTCGAGGCGGACGACCTCGCCGTTGAGCAGCGGGTTGTCGACGATGTGGGCGACGAGGGAGGCGTACTCCTCGGGGCGGCCCAGGCGTGGCGGGTGCGGGACGAGCGCCTCCAGGGAGCTGCGGACCTCCTCACCCAGGCCGGCCATCATCGGGGTCTCGAAGACGCCCGGGGCGATCGTCATCACGCGGATGCCCTTGTCCGCCAGGTCTCGGGCCGCCGGAAGGGTGAGCCCGGCGACGCCGGCCTTGGAGGAGGCGTACGCGGCCTGCCCGATCTGACCCTCGAAGGCGGCGACCGACGCGGTCATCACGACCACGCCGCGGTCGCCCATCCCCCGCTCGTCGGCGACCGGCTCGTTGGTCGCCATCTTCTCGGCAGCCAGGCGCAGCACGTTGAAGGTGCCGACCAGGTTGATCTCGACCACGGTGCGGTAGGCATCGAGGTCGAGCACGCCGCGCCGGGACAGGATGCGCCCCGGCGTGGCCACGCCCGCGCAGCAGACGACGACGCGCAGCTCTCCCAGCCCGGCGGCGGCGGCGACGGCCGCGGCGACCTGGTCGGGGTCGCGCACGTCGGCGGCGGCGAAGCTGGCACGCTCGCCCAGCGACGCGGCCACCTCCTCGCCACGGCCCCCGGGCAGGTCGACGAGGACGACGCGCGCGCCCTCCTCCAGCAGCCGGCGGGCGGTCGCCTCGCCCAGGCCCGAGGCGCCCCCGGTGACGAGGGCGACGGTCGACTCGGTGATCTGCATACGGTCCTCCGGGTATGTCGTGGCGCCGGCCCGTGCGGCCGGCCGGGTCAGCGGTGGGCGGCCAGCACCTGGCGCGAGATGACCAGGCGCTGGATCTGGTTGGTCCCCTCGAAGATCTGGGTGACCTTGGCCTCGCGCATGAGGCGCTCGACCGGGAAGTCGGTGGTGTAGCCGTAGCCGCCGAGCACCTGGACGGCGTCGGTGGTGACCCTCATCGCGGCGTCGGTCGCGACGAGCTTGGCGACCGAGGCCTCCTGGGTGTGCGGCCTGCCCGCGTCCCGCAGCCGGGCCGCGTGCAGGTAGGTCGCGCGGGCCGCGCCCACGGCCGCGGCCATGTCGGCGACGAGGAAGGCCAGCCCCTGGTTGTCGGCGATCGGCCGGCCGAACTGCTCGCGCTCGGTGGCGTAGGAGCTGGCCACGTCCAGGGCCCGCTGGGCCAGGCCGGTGGCGGCGGCGGCGATGCCCAGGCGGCCGGAGTCGAGGGCGGCGAGCGCGAGCTGCATACCCTGCCCCTCCTCACCGATCCGGTGGTCGGCGGGCAGGCGCACGCCGTCGAGGAGGACCTCGCCGACGGTGTCGCAGTGCAGCCCCATCTTGCGCTCGGGCTCGGCGAACGACAGTCCCTCGGTCCCGGCCGGCAGGTGGAAGCAGGACAGGCCGCGCGAGCCCTCGTCGGAGGTGCGCGCGAAGAGCGTGTAGTAGTCGGCGTGGCTGGCGTGGCTGATCCAGGCCTTGGTGCCCGTGATGACGTAGTCGTCGCCGTCGCGCACCGCCCGCGTCCGGATGGCGGCCACGTCGGACCCGGCCTGCGGCTCGGAGAGGCAGTAGGCGCCCAGCTGCTCGCCGCCCAGCACCCCGGGCAGCCAGCGCTCCTGCTGCTCCGGCGTGCCGTAGGTCGCGAGCGGGAAGGCGGTGAGCGAGTGCACCGAGACGCCGACGGCCACCGACATCCAGGCCCGGGCGATCTCCTCGACGACCTGCAGGTAGACCTCGTAGGGCTGGCCCCCGCCGCCCTGCTCCTCGGGGTAGGGCAGCGAGAGCAGCCCGCTCCGCCCGAGCATCGCGAAGACCTCGCGCGGGAAGCGCCCCTCGGCCTCGGCCTCGTCGACCCTGGGCAGCAGCTGCTCCTCGGCGATCTCGCGCACGAGCGCCAGCAGGTCCTCGGCCTCGTCGGTGGGGAGCACGCGTTGCACCATGCTGCGCACGATATCGGTGGACGCCGCGTCAGGCCCTAACCGGTCGGGCCGCGGTCCGCGGCTGACTCAGGCGGGGTAGACGGCGACCTCGGTGGCCTTCACGCCCGCCCACAGCCGGGCGCCCGGGGACACGCCGAGCTGGGCCACCGCCCCGAGCGTCACCTCGGCGACCAGGTCGGTGCCCGGTATGCCGTGCAGCCGCACTCGGGCGCGCTGCCCGGTCACGGTGACCGCCGCGACGTCGAGCTGCCACAGGTTGCGGGCCGACGCCTCCGGCGGGGCGGTGTAGAGCGTGACTGCAGCCGGGTTGATCGTGGCGAGCAGCTCGTCGCCCGCCCCGGCGCCGGCGGGGACCTCGGCCACGACCAGCTCGCCGCCGCCCGGGAGGGCCAGGGTCGCGGGGGTGCCGGGTGCGAGGGTGCCGTGGACGAGGTTGAGCCCGACGACGCCGGCCACGTAGCGGGACCGGGGGCGGGCGATGATCTCCGTCGGGGTCCCGGCCTGCACGACCCGCCCGTCCTCGACGAAGACCAGCTGGTCGGCCAGCGTCAGCGCGTCGAGCGGGTCGTGGGTGACCAGCACGGTGGCGCCGGGGAACTCGCGGAGCCGGTGTGCCAGGTCGGCGCGCGTGGCCGAGCGGGTCTGCGGGTCGAGCGCGGACAGCGGCTCGTCGAGCAGCAGCAGCTCGGGGTCGGTGGCCAGGGCGCGTGCGAGCGCGGCGCGCTGCGCCTGGCCCTGGGAGACCTCGGAGGGCCTGCGCCCGGCGAGGTCGGCGAGCCCGACCCGGCCCAGCTCCTCGGCGGCGCGGGCGCGGGCGGAGGCGCGCGGCATACCCCTGGAGCGGGGACCGAAGGCCACGTTGTCCAGCAGCGACAGGTGCGGGAAGAGCAGCGGGTCGGCCAGGACCATCCCCACGGCGCGCTCCTCCGGCGGCAGGTGCCGGACGTCGCCGGCCCAGGCGCGCCCGGCCACGCGCACGTGCCCGGAGGTGAGGGTATGCAGTCCCGCGAGCGCCTTGAGGACGGTCGTCTTGCCCGAGCCGTTGGGGCCGAGGAGGGCGGTGACGCCGCGGCCGCGGGCGAGGGCGACGTCGGCCCGGAAGCCGCCGAGCACGACCTCGACCCGGGCGTCCAGGAAGACCTCGGCGCTCACCGCAGCCACCTCGACCGGAGCGCGCCCAGCACGACCACGCTGACCAGGAGCATGACGAGGGAGAGCGCGATCGCGGCCTGCGGGTCGCGCTCGAGCGCGGCGTAGACGCCCAGCGGCGCCGTCTGCGTGCGCCCCGGGAAGCTGCCGGCGAAGGTGATCGTCGCGCCGAACTCGCCGAGCGCCCGCGCCCAGGCCAGCGCCGACCCGGCGGCGATGCCGGGCAGGACCATCGGGACCACCACCGTGCGGAAGGTGCGGACCGGACCCGCGCCGAGCGTGGCGGCGATCTCGTCGAAGCGGCGGTCCAGGCCGCGCATCGAGCCCTCGACCGAGATGACGTAGAAGGGCATCGCGACGAAGATCTCGGCCATCACGACGGCGGCGGTCGTGAACGGCAGCGTCACGCCGAGGGTCGACTCGAGCCAGCCGCCGAGCACGCCGCGGCGTCCCCAGGTCATCAGCAGCGCGACGCCGCCGACGACCGGCGGCAGCACGAGCGGGACGGTGATGAGCGCCCGTCCCCAGGCGGTGAGGGGGTGCTCGGAGCGGGCGAGCAGCCAGGCCAGCGGCGTGCCGAGGCCCCACACGGCGACCATCGTCAGGCTCGTGGTGAGGGCGGACAGGCGCAGCGACTGCCCGACGACGGGCGAGGACAGGTGGGTGCCGAGGTGGGCCCAGTCGGCGCGGATGAGCAGGGCGAGCAGGGGCAGGACGACGAAGGCCACCCCGACCGAGGCGGGCGCGACGAGCGGCAGCCGCGCAACGGCCCGCCGGGTCGTCACGGCGCCACGAAGCCGGCGCCGGCCAGGTGCTGCTGGCCGCGGCCGGACATGACCTCGTCGATGAACTGCTGCGCCAGAGGCGAGTCGGACACGGCGAGGATCGGGTAGGAGCTGACGACGTTGTCCGCGGGCGGGATCTGCACGCCCACCACGCGGTCGCCCGCGGCGGCGACGTCCGTGCGGTAGACGACGCCCACGTCGGCCTCGCCCAGCGCGACCTTGCTCAGGGTCGCGCGCACGTCGGGCTCGAAGGAGGCGACCTGCGGGCTGATCCCCAGCTGCTGGAACAGGGTCTGCGTCGCGGCCCCGCAGGGCACCTCGGGCTGGCAGACCACGAGGCGTATGCCGTCCGCCGTCAGGTCGTCCAGGCCGCCCACGCCGGCGGGGTTGTCGGCGGGGACGGCCAGCTCGAGGGTGTTGGTGGTGAAGACGACTGGCTCGGTGGCGCGCCGGTCCTGCTCGAGCGGCTCGAGCGACGACTGGCCGGCAAGCGCCACCACGTCGGCCGGAGCGCCCTCGTTGACCTGCTGGACGATGGTGGAGCTGGCGGAGAAGGACTGCTCCACCGTGACGCCGGGGTGGTCGGCCTCGAAGTCGGCGGCGATGAGCTCGAAGACGTCGGTCAGCGAGGCGGCGGCCAGCACGGTCACGGTCCGCGGCGCCTCCCCCGGGGACGTCCCTCCTGCCGGCGTCCCCGGGGAGCTACTGGCGCAGGCGGCCAGCGAGAGCGCCAGCGTCAGCAGGGCCGCGACGAGGAAGGCCCTCGCGCGGTGGGTCGCGGTGGGGGAGAAGCTCACGGGGCGATCCCGATCGTGACGTTGGTGGACTTGACCGAGGCCACGACCACCGAGCCGGGCTCGAGCCCGAGGTCCTCGACAGCCTCGGTGGAGATCAGCGAGACCAGCCGGAAGGGCCCGGCCTGCACGTCCACCTGCGACATCACGGTGTCGCTGAGCACCCTGGTGACGATGCCGCGGAGCTGGTTGCGCTGGGAGGAGGTGCCGGTGCCCTCCTCGTGCGCCCCGTGCTCCTGGGCCATCCTCGCCACGTCGACCGCCTCGACGACGGTGCGCCCCGCCGCGTCCTTGGTCGCGGACAGCCGCCCGGCCTCGACCGCCCGGCGGACCGTGTCGGTCGAGACCCCGAGCAGCGTCGCCGCCTCGCTGACCCGCATCTGCGTCATGAGACGCATCATAGTCACGCAGATGCGTCAAGTGGTGGGGAAGGGCTAGGTGGTGGGCGGGCCGAGCGTGTCGCCGGTCGGGTGGGGGTGCGGGCCGAGCGTGTCGCCGGTCGGGTGGGGGTCCGGCGGACCGAGCGCGGGCCGCTTGGCGGTGATCCCGTCGCCGGAGGAGCGCCCGGTGAGCCGGCGCAGCACCCACGGCGTCAGGTGCTGCCGGGCCCAGGTCGCGTGGTCGCGCGCGAGCTCGAGCCGCCCCACGGCGTCGGCCGGCGGCAGCGGCACGCTCCAGTCCGCGTCGCCGGGGTCGTGGCCGAGCGCGGTGTAGGCCGCCAGCGCGACCCGGCGGTGGCCGTCCGGCGTCATGTGGATGTGGTCCTCGGCCCACATCCGCCAGTCGTGGAGGAAGTCGCAGGCCCACTGGTTGAGCACGTAGCAGCCGTGCCGCTGGGCGATCGACCAGATGTGCGCGGAGTAGGTGGCGACGCGGCCCCGCG
>QEUR01000056.1 GCA_003577095.1 Acidobacteriota bacterium | reverse complement strand
CGACCTGCTCCAGCGGCACCTTGTAGAAGCCGGCGAGCCCGGCGACCGGCCCCCCGGACACGTTCATGTATGTCGTGGGGCGGGCCAGCACCGCGCGCGGGCCGGGCAGCCCGCCCGGTGCGGTGCCCAGGCGCACCTCCGCGGCCCAGGCCTGCGCCTTCTTGTGCTGGCGCAAGGTGGCCGAGGCGCCGCGCGCGAGCTCGGCGACGACCATCGCGCCGATGTTGTGGCGGTTGCCCTCGTAGCGCGGTCCGGGGTTGCCCAGACCGACGACGAGCCAGGGTGCGTCCACGGGAAGGCTGCTCCTTGCGGGTGCGGTTGTCCTGGTGCGGGCACGGCCACGTCCCCGTGCGGGGGACGTGGCCGTGCGTGCGCGGTGGGGGTGTGCCTACCGGCTCACTCCTCGGTCTTCTCCTCGGCGCCCTCGGCACCGGCAGCCGCCTCGGCCTCGGCGTCCTCGGACTCCTCGTGCTCGATGCCGGCCTCGGCCTCGGCCTCGGCGAGCTCGGCCTCCAGGGCCTCCTCGGAGAGCGCCTTGCTCACGTGCACGACGAGCTCCTCGGGGTCGGTGACGAGGGTGACCCCCTCGGGCAGCTCGACGTCGCCGGCCAGGATCTGGAAGCCCGGCTCCTTGCCCTCGACCGAGACGACGAAGGACTCGGGGATGTGCGTGGCCTCGGTCTCCACCGCGATAGCGGGGTACTCGAGGTTGACGAAGGTGTCCGGCGCGGCCTCGCCCTCGACGTGCACGGCGACGTCGACGACGACCTTCTCACCCTTCCTGACCACGACCAGGTCGACGTGCTCGATGGTGCGCTTGATCGGGTCGCGCTGGACGTCCTTGGCCAGGGCCAGGCGCTCCTCCCCGTCGAGGTCCAGGGTGAGGACGGCGTTCTGGATCTTCAGGGCCATCATGGTGGCGTGGCCCGGCAGGGTCACGTGGACCGGCTCGGTGCCGCGGCCGTAGAGGACGGCGGGGATCTTGTCGGCGCGGCGGATGCGGCGGGCGGCGCCCTTGCCGAACTCGGTGCGCTGCTCGGCGGGGATCTTGGTCTGGTCGGACATGCCTGAGGTCCTTCTCTCGGAGGGGTCGTCGGTCGGTCGGGGCCTCGACGCGGGACACGGCACGGGTGCTCACGGAGGCGCAGGGCCACCCGGGACCGGGGGTCCGGCACGCTTCGTCGAATCACGGACGACCGCATCCGTGCGGAGTCCCTCGCCGAGGCAACCCCGCAAGTCTAGCGTCCGCGCCGGGCGGGCGGAAATCGCCCGCCCGCTACGCCCGGCCGTCGAACATCGAGGTGACCGAGCCGTCCTCGAAGACCTCGCGGATGGCCCGGCTGATGAGCGGCGCGATGGACAGCTCGGTCACCTTCTCCAGGGCCCGGGCCTCGTCGGCCAGCGGCAGGGTGTTGGTGACGATCACCTCGCGCGCGACCGAGCTGCGCAGCCGGTCGACGGCCGGCTCGGAGAAGATCGCGTGGGTCGCGGCGACGACCACGCTGCGGGCACCGTCGGCGATGAGCGCGTCGGCCGCCTGGCAGATGGTGCCGCCGGAGTCGATCATGTCGTCCACGAGCACGCAGGTGCGGCCCTCGACCTCGCCGACGACCCGGTTGGCGACCGACTGGTTGGGCCGGCTGATGTCCCGCGTCTTGTGGATGAAGGCCAGCGGGACGCCGCCGAGCCGGTTGGACCAGTACTCCGCGACCTTGATGCGGCCGGCGTCCGGGGAGACGACCGCCAGCTGCTCGTGGCCGTACTTCTCCTTGACGTAGTCGGCCAGGATCGGCAGCGCCATCAGGTGGTCCACCGGCCCGTCGAAGAAGCCCTGGATCTGCGCGGTGTGCAGGTCGACGGCCATCAGCCGGTCGGCGCCGGCGGTCTTGAACAGGTCGGCCATCAGCCGGGCGGAGATCGGCTCACGGCCGCGGTGCTTCTTGTCCTGGCGCGCGTAGCCGTAGAAGGGCAGCACGACGGTGATCCGCTTGGCCGAGGCGCGCTTGAGCGCGTCGACCATGATGAGGTGTTCCATGATCCACTCGTTGACCGGCGCGGTGTGGCTCTGGATGACGAAGGCGTCGCACCCCCGCACCGACTCGTCGAAGCGCACGTAGATCTCGCTGTTGGCGAAGGCGTAGGCCTGGGTGGGGACCAGGGAGGTCCCCAGGTTGTCCGCGATCTCCTCGGCGAGCGCCGGGTACGCCCTCCCGGTGAAGACCATCAGGTTCTTCTCGGGCGTGCGGTGGATGCCGGTCATTCAGCTCTCCTGGACGGGGGTGGCGGGTGGCTCGGACGGGGTATGCGGTGCCGCGCCGGCCGCCTCGGCGGCCTCCGCGGTCTTCGTGCCGGGTCGGCGGCGGGCGACCCAGCCGTCGACGTTGCGCTGCCGGCCGCGGGCGACGGCGATCTGGCCCGGGCGCACGTCGTTGACGACGGTGGAGCCGGCCGCCACGTAGGCGCCGTCGGCGATCTCCACCGGCGCGACGAGCACCGACTCGGACCCGACGAAGCTGTGCCGCCCGATGGTGGTGTGGTGCTTGGCGACGCCGTCGTAGTTGGCGAAGATCGTGCCGGCGCCGATGTTGGCGCCCTCCCCGATCGTCGCGTCGCCGCAGTAGGTCAGGTGCGGCACCTTCGCGCCGTCGCCGATCCGGGCGTTCTTGGTCTCGACGAAGCCGCCGATCTTGCCGCCCTCCCCGAGCACCGTGCCCGGGCGCAGGTAGGAGAACGGCCCGACCGTGGCCCCGGCACCGATCTGGGCCAGCTCGGCCTGGGTGCGCACGACGCTGGCGCCGTCGCCGACCTCGACGTCGGTGAGGGTGGTGTCCGGGCCGATGACCGCGTCGGCTCCGACGGTCGTGGCGCCGAGCAGCTGGGTGCCCGGGCGCACCGTGGTGTCGCGGCCGATGGTGACGTCGGCGTCGATCCAGGTGGTGGCCGGGTCCACGACGGTGACGCCCTCGCGCATCCAGTGCTCCACGGTGCGGCGGTTGAGCTCGCGGCCGAGCTCGGCCAGCTGGACCCGGTCGTTGACGCCCTCGGTCTGCCAGAGGTCCTCGACGAGCAGCGCGGAGACTCGGCGGCCGTCGCGGCGGGCGATCCCGATGACGTCGGTGAGGTACTTCTCCCCCTGGGCGTTGTCCGTGCCCACCTCGGCCAGCGCCCCGCGCAGGACCTCGGCGTCGAAGGCGTAGATGCCGGAGTTGATCTCCCGCAGGTCGACGACGTGGGCGAACTCGTCGCCGGCCTCCCGGTGCGCCAGGGCGTCCTTGTACTCCATGATCGCCACCACGTCACCGGCGTCGTCGCGCACCACCCGGCCGTAGGCCTTGGCGTCCTCGAGCTCGGCGGTGATCACGGTGACCGCCGCACCCGAGGACTCGTGCCGCTCGGTGAGCTCGACGAGGGTCCGGCCGGTCAGCAGGGGCACGTCGCCCATCGTCACCAGCACGGTGCCCGTCAGGTCGGCCGGCAGGGCGTCCAGCCCGCACTCGCAGGCCCGTCCCGTGCCCTTGACCTCGTCCTGGTCGGCGACCAGCGCGTCGGGGTCGAGCTCGGAGACGTGCGCGGCCACCAGGTCCCGCTCGTGGCGGACCACGACGGCGAGGTGCTGCGGAGCTGCGGCGCGGGCGGCGTGCAGCGCGTGGCCCAGGAGCGACCGACCACCGATGCGGTGCAGGACCTTGGGGGTCGCGGACTTCATCCTGGTGCCTTCGCCGGCGGCCAGGACGATGACGGCAGCGGGGTGGTACGAGGTCACGGGGACGACTGTACCCGCGGCGGGCGGCACCCCATACCCGCGGGTTTGGGATGATGGCGCGGTGAGCTCCCCCCACCCCAAGTCCTCGCCGCGCAACCGGATGACCGGCCCGCAGCGCCGCCAGCAGCTCATCGAGGTGGGGCGTCGGCTCTTCGCCGAGAGAGGCTTCGAGGGCACCACGGTGGAGGAGATCGCCGCGACCGCCGAGGTGTCCAAGCCGGTGCTCTACGAGCACTTCGGCGGCAAGGAGGGCCTCTACGCGGTGGTCGTCGACCGGGAGATCCAGGCCCTGCTGACGCAGATGACCGAGGCGCTGCAGCCGACCGGCCTCGACCGGCCCCCGCACGCGAGGGCGCTGCTCGAGGCGGCCGCGCTGGCGCTGCTGGACTACATCGAGAACTCCACCGACGGCTTCCGCATCCTGGTGCGGGACAGCCCCCCGGGGCAGTCGACCGGGTCCTTCGCCAGCCTGATCAGCGACATCGCCAGCCAGGTCGAGCACATCCTCGCGGCGGAGTTCAAGCGGCGCCGGCTCGACCCCAAGACCGCCCCGCTCTACGCGCAGATGCTCGTCGGCATGGTCGCGATCCCCGGCGGCTGGTGGCTCGACTCGCGCAAGATGAAGAAGGAGGACGTGGCCGCACACCTGGTCAACCTGGCCTGGAACGGCCTGTCGGGCATGGAGGCCAGGCCCGCGCTGCGCACCAAGGCGCGCAAGGGCTGATCCGGCGTGGCCTAGGCTTGTCGAGTCCCGCTGGGACGTTCCCCGGTTGCTCTGCTGGCAGGGGCCGCCTGACTTTGAATCAGGATTAGCGACGTAGGTTCGATTCCTACCCGGGGAGCCATGAGCAGCAAGAATGCCCCTCACCCGACCTACAGGTGAGGGGCATTCACATGCCGTATGTCACGCAGATGTCACTACGCTGACCGCCGCTGCCGCCGAGCGCAGCGCGTCGTCCTGACTGTGCACGTAGGTCCGCATGGTGAAGCTCGCGTCTTTGTGCCCCAGCCACGCCGCAATCACCGCCACAGGCACGCCCCGCAGATGCATCAACGTCCCGCACGTGTGACGAGCATCGTGCAGCCGGATATGCCGCACCCCCGCCGAGTCGAGCATCTTGTGCCATCGGAAGCCGACCGTCTCGGGATGGATCGGCGCGCCTGCCTCGTCCGCCAGCACGTAGTCGCCCTCGACGTAGTAGTCCCCGCTCGGCAGCCGGAGCCGGTCCTCCGCCTGGACCTTCCGCGCTCGACGCAGCACGCCCCGCAGCGAGTCCGGGAGGGGAAGCGTGCGCTCACCCGACCTCGACTTCGGCAACGCCTCCTGAACCTCGCTGTCGACCATGATCCGCGCTCGCCGGATCGTCACCATGCCTGCATCGAGGTCGACGTCCTGCCACTTCAAACCGCAGATCTCACCGCGCCTCAGACCGGACAGCGCAAGGTGCCACGCGATCTCGTATCGGCCGTCCTCGGCTGCGGCTGCGAGCACCCGCTTGACCTCCGCCTCGGTGAACGTCTGCATTTCCGGCTTTGTCTGCTCCAGCCGGTCGACGAGTGCAGCGACGTTCCGAGCGACGAACCCCTGACGCAGCGCGTCGTCGAGCACCATCTGCAAGACCGTCACCATGAGATTGACCGAGCGGGCCGACCACGGCTTCCGCGGCCGACCGTTGGACTTCAGCAGCCCACCGACCGACAGGGCAGTCATCAGCTCGTCGACGTGAGCCTTCGTCAGTTGCTGCACCGACATTTGGCCGTAGGCAGCGACGACAGGCTTCAGCACGTCCGTGTAGTTGGCCTTCGTCGCCGGCCGCACGCGCCGACCCTTCAACCACTCCTCGCAGACCGACTCCACCGTCTTCGCCGAGCGGTGCGTGAAGGTCCCGGCCTGCACCTCGGCTGCCATCGTCGTGTAGGCCGACTTCGCTTCGTCCTCGGTTCGGAACCGCCGCCGGACCTGCCGACGCTTCCCCGTAGCGGGGTCCTGCCCGGCATCGAGGACGATCTCCACACGTTTCGCCCCTGAGGGCAGCGTGACCCACTTCGCCCCCGGTGGCAGCCTCCTACGCCGTGTCATCGCCGCGCCTCCTCGGACTCATCGACTTGCTCCGCGGCTTCCGCCCTGGCCTGCTCGAAAGCGGCTTCGAGCAGAAGACTGAAGGCACGGCCAACGGGGGTCAGCCCGGGGTCATCAGGATCTAGCTCGACCTTCCCGGGGCCTGGCGCGAACTGGTGCAGTTCGACGTACTCATGCAGGTCGGGGTCCGTGGCCGCGAGCCGGTAGAACTCTGTGAGCGCGACGGTCAGCGCACCCGCCCCGTCTCGTGCGCTTATCACCGCGTTGTCCATCTCGGCTATGAGTTCTTTGGCTCGGTCCTGCCGTAGCAGCTCGACAGGGGTCAGCAGCTCCTCGACGCTTGTCTCAAACACCCGAGCTAACGCGACTAGCTCGTCGACGGTAATCCGCCGGGGTGGGGAGCCCTTCTCGATCTTGTAGATAGCGGACTTGTCGATGCTGCATCCGGCCTCGGTCATCCGCTTAGCCAGCGCGTCATACGTCCACCCACGCTGCTCGCGTTCGTACTGGACGCGCTCCGCGAGGTTGGTCTCCTTGCCGATCGTGCGTGGTGCGTTCGGTCTCGCCATGGCAGCCTCTCCGCCTCTCGTCGTTCCTATACACAACGCACTGTAGCCGTAACGGCTTGCTTTGTCTATCCGTGAGTGTCCATGCTGCTCCTACCGGATACGTACGGACGCCGATTAGGAACTTCACAGCGCAGCACCCGGCTGGCCGACGAGCAACGCCCCACGTCGGTCCGCGGCCCCAAGAGGAAGCCGGGCACCCCCGACAGACACCACGACCCCAGGAGGACGCCATGACGCGCCTACTGCATCCCATCCCCGACGCGGCCACCGTCCTCGGTATCGGCCGCAGCACCCTCTACGAACTGATAGCCGCCGGCAAGATCCGCACCGTCAAGATCGGCCGGCGCACCCTCATCGCCCAGGACGAACTAGAGCGATACGTCCGCGAGCTCGGGCAGGTCCCGGCGTGAGGATCAACGGCACCGTTCGCCTCGACCTGGCAGCCCTCGACGACGGTCGCATGTTCAGCAACACACACGCGGTCGAGCGGCTGATCCAAGAAGCCGCCTACGCACCCGTAGGTGCCGACGTCGTGCTCGTCGTCAAGAAGCGGCAGTACGCACCGGCCCAAGCCCTGGACTTCCTACGCCGCGAGGGCCAACACCTCGGCTCGGTCACCGTCGAGTGCACCGACCCGGACACCATCACGCGCTGGGTCGCCCAGCTCCGCCCCGAAGCCCCCCAGGAGGGCCACCTTGTCAGCACTGGAGCAGCGCGGCCGTGAGCACGGCTGCTACTTCACCGCGGCCGAGCTGGTCGCAACCACCTTCCCCGAACCCCGCTGGGCCGTCCCTGGTCTTATAGCCGAAGGGCTGAACCTCTTGGTCGGCTCACCGAAGCTGGGCAAGTCCTGGCTCGTCCTCGGGCTCGGGGTCGCCATCGCGTCCGGCGGCCGAGCCCTCGGGAAGATCCCCGTCGAGAAGGGCTCGGTTCTATACGCCGCACTGGAGGACACGCCGCGACGGCTGAAGGGCCGGCTAAAGGCAGTCCTCGCGGATGAGCCCGTCCCCGACGATCTGCATATCACCACCCTCCTTCCGCGAGGGCAGGACATGATCGAGCTCGTCAACGACTGGCTCGACGCCCACACCGACGCCCGCCTCGTCGTCATCGACGTGCTCCGCAAGGTGACACCGAGGAGCGACGGCCGCAACGCCTACGAGGCCGACTACGACGCCATGACCGCTCTGAAACGGCTGGCAGACAAGCACGGGGTCGCCGTCATCGCGGTGCACCACACGCGCAAGATGGCCGACGAGACAGACGTCTTCAACGAGGTCAGCGGCTCCACCGGCCTGACGGGCGCGGCGGATGCCATCCTCATCGCAAAGCGTGCCCGCAACACCGCCGAAGCCGTCCTCCACGTCACCGGCCGCGACGTCACCGAGCACGAGTACGGACTGACGTGGCACGCCGATTCCTGCACATGGGCTCTGCTCGACGAGCCCGTCGCCCTCGCCAGCATGGGCAGCACCCGGCGCAAGGTCCTGTCGTGGCTCACCGAGCACGAGGGTGACACCCCGACGCAGATCTCCGAAGCGACCGGGATCTCCCTCACCACGGTCAAGCAGACCGTCCGCCGCATGGTCGACGACCGCCAGCTCGACACAGACGGTCAGGGCCACTACTTCCCGCCCACGCAGTCACTGTCACCCGTGTCACCCGTGTCACCCATGCAGGTCAACGGCACACCGTCCGGTGACAGCCCGGTGACAAGCCTGTCACCCGCTCTGACCAGCAACGGTGACAGCGGTGACAGCGGTGACACCCAACCCCTACTCACGCTCGTCACCGAGGAGATCTACCCATGAGCCACTTCCCCTCCGTGGCCTTCCTCCACGTCGCCGGCTACCGCTCCCACCGTCCCGGCGTCCTCGCCATCGTCGACTCAACCTTCCGCGCCCGCTGGCAGCGCGGGGAGTGGACCTGCGACTGCGACGCCGACGAGGGCACGAGCTGCGAGCACGTCAACCGCGTTGCCGCATTGCTGCATCCCAACGTGCTCGGCACCGAGGAGGACCGATGACCCTCCGCCCCTGTCTCGACTGCGGGGTCCCTACCGACACCGGCACCCGGTGCCCGGTCTGCCGCCCCCCGGACCACCAGCTCTCCGCCCACCAGCGAGGCTATGACGCTGCATGGCGACGACTGTCCAAGCAGGCTCGACGGCTACAGCCGTTCTGCACCGACTGCGGAGCGACCGACGACCTCACCGTCGACCACAGCCGCGAGGCATGGGAACGCCGAGCACAAGGTCTCGCCATCCGCCTGGAGGACGTGACCACGGTCTGCCGGAGCTGTAACGCGCGTCGCGGGCGAGCACGACCCACCCCCGGTGATCCCCCGTCAACGGCTCCGGGACCGCTGGGGAAGCCGCAGTCTCCGTTACTCACCACAGGTCCCCTCGCGGGGACCCTGCCTCCAGAGAGCGATCTCGCGGACGACCTCGACCGGGCGAATGTCGGTCTTCACCTGATAGGTGAGCATCACCAGTTCAGAGGCGAGGATCATGTCGCTCATCGCGGCGATGACATCATCATCGGTGAGGCCGTAGCCGAGCAACGCCCGGAGTCCACCCTCGCTCATTTCGCCCGTCTCGATGTCGCGAGTCAGGTAGGTAGTCAGCAGGCCGAGGCCCCGCTCGATGCGCTGGTCCAGGACGGGTTCTTCACTCATGAGGGGACTCTCTCATGAGGGCCGGGCCGAAGGCCGCTGTCGACGGCTCGCCGCTCCCCTTCCGCT
This sequence comes from Acidobacteriota bacterium, assembly GCA_003577095.1. Classification (GTDB taxonomy): domain Bacteria; phylum Actinomycetota; class Actinomycetes; order Actinomycetales; family Dermatophilaceae; genus Ornithinicoccus. The sequence goes on along the minus strand of QEUR01000056.1, from coordinate 3,175 downwards.
CTCGGAAGGCTGGCGCGGCTCGGTTCGCCGCGTTCTGTGACGAGTTCGTCGTGACGCCGAAGGGCACGGGCGCGCGAGGGCCGATGACTCTACGGCCGTGGCAGGTCGAGCTGGTCGGCAGCGTCCTGGACCCTGACCCTCGCCCGAGGCTTGCGGGCTGGATGATGCCTCGCGGGCAGGGCAAGTCAACGTTGGTGGCCGCCCTGGGCCTGCATGACCTCCTGCTCGGGGAGGAAGGCGCGAGCGTCGTCGTCGCCGCCACCGACGAGCGACAGGCTGGGATCGTCTTCCGCACCGCCGCCCGCATGGTCGAGCTCTCCGAGGAGATCTCCGGACGTGTGCAGGTCTTCCGGGACCGGCTCTACGTCCCCGAGCGTGGCGCGTCGTTTCAGGTGCTCCCGGCCGAGCCCAAGCGGCTAGAAGGACTGGACCCGACGCTCGCCATCCTCGACGAGATTGGCGTCATCTCCCGCGACGTCTACGAGGTGGTCTCGCTCGCCCAGGGCAAGCGGGAGCAGTCCCTGCTGCTCGGCATCGGCACTCCGGGACCGAACCCGCACGACAGCGTGCTGACCGACCTCCGCGACTACGCCGCCGCTCACCCCGAGGACGCCTCGCTGGTCTGGCGTGAGTTCAGCGCGGCCGGCTTTGAGCATCACCCGGTCGACTGCGCCCACTGCTGGGAGCTGGCAAACCCCGCGCTCGACGACTTCCTCCACCGGGACGCGATGGCCGCGCTGCTGCCACCGAAGACCCGTGAGTCGACGTTCCGCCGTGCACGGCTCTGCCAGTTCGTCACCGATACCGACGGTGCCTTCCTGCCGCCGGGGACGTGGGCCTCTCTGGACACCGGGCAGGGCATCGAGGACGGGACCCGCGTGGTCCTGGCGCTGGATGGCAGCTTCTCCGACGACACGACCGCGCTGCTGCTCGCCACCGTGAGCGACGAGCCGCACTTCGACGTGCTCGACGTGTGGGAACGACCCGGAGGGGATGAGTCCTACCGGGTGCCGGTGGCCGAGGTCGAGCAGGCCATCCGGGACGCCTGCCGCCGCTGGGACGTGGTGGAGATCATCGCGGACCCGTTCCGCTGGACCCGGACCCTGCAAGCCCTGGAGGCCGAGCGGCTGCCGGTGGTCGAGTTCCCCCACTCCCCCGCCCGGCTGACCGCCGCGACGGGAGATCTCTACTCCGCCGCCGTCAACGGCCGACTGACCCACTCCGGGGACCCGCGCCTCGCTGCGCACGTCGCCGCGGCCGTCATCACCGAGGACGCCCGAGGCATCCGACTGTCCAAGGCGTCCCGCTCCCGCCACGCCCGAAAGATCGACCTTGCCGCGTGCCTGGTCATGGCCCACTCACGCGCCACCTGGCGCGCCACCCACAAGCCTCGCCGCCGCGTGGCTTCCTTCCGATAGGAGACCCCCGATGACCGACCTCGACAACCTGACCGCCATCCTGCAGCGCATCGACGAGAAGGCCGCGACCTACTCGACGCTCACCGCCTACTACGAGGGTCGCCAGCCGCTCACCTTCCTGAGCCCGGAGGCCCGCGCCGCGCTCAACAACCGACTGAGCGCCGTGTCCGTGAACATTCCCCGGCTGCTGGTCGACTCGATCAGTGAGCGGCTGCGCATCACCGGCCTGTCCCGCCCCGACGTGTGGGCCGACTGGCAGGCCAACGGCCTGGACACGCTGCACCGCATCGCCCACCGCGAGGCGCTGCTGCTCGGGGACGCCTACGTCATCGTCTGGGCCGGCCGAGACGGTGCGCCGCTTGTGACGGTGGAGTCCGCCACCCAGATGGCCGTGACGACCGACCCCGCCACCCGCAAGGTGACCTCCGCCGTCAAGCGGTGGGAGGGCAGCGACGGCACGCACGCCGTGCACTACGAGCCCGACCGGATCACCAAGTGGCACTCCCCCGGCGCGGGCGCGACGACGACCGGCTTCCGCAAGGTCGACACGCTCGACAACCCGCTCGGGACCGTCCCCGTGGTGTGGCTGCGCAACGGGGACCGGCTGCTCGACCGAGGCGTCAGCGAGATGACCGACGTCCTGTCACTGACCGACGCGCTGGTCAAGCTCACCACGGACATGCTCACCGCCTCCGAGTACGCCGCCCGTCCGCGCCGCTGGGCATCCGGGGTCGAGCTGGTCGAGGACGAGGAGACCGGCGAGGGCGCCAACCCCTTCCCCGAGACCGACCGCATGATGATCTCGGAGTCCCACGAGACCAAGTTCGGGCAGCTCGCCGGGGCCGAGCTCACCGGCTACGAGAACGCCGTCAACGTCGTCATGCGGCAGATCTCCGCGGTCTCCGGCCTGCCCGAGCACCTGCTCGGCATCGGCGGGGACAACCCCACCAGCGCCGACAGCATCCGCGCCTCGGAGGCCGCGCTCACCGCCCGCGCCGAGGCCCGGCAAGGCATCTTCGGCAAGGGCTGGACCGAGGTCGCCCGGCTCATGGCCGGGGTCCGGCACGGGGTCGACCCGGCATCGGTCGAGGTGTCCGTCACGTGGGCCGACCCGAGCACCCGGTCGGTCGCCCAGGAGGCCGACGCCATCGTCAAGCTCCACGCCGCCGGGCTACTGCCGACCACCTACGCCCTGGCCCGGCTCGGCTACGACGCGACCGAGATCGAGGCCATCCGCACCGCCCGCCGCGCCGAGGCCCTGGACAGCGCCGGGGTCGACCTGCGGAGCCTGGCGTCGTGACCTACCTCGACGAGCTGCACACCCTCGCGGACGAGACCGAGGCCAAGGTCTGGACCGTCGTCGAGCACCTGGACGCCGGACAGATCACCCGTGACGAGGCCATCGCCCTGATAGCCGCCATCGTCGCGGTCGCCAACCGCCGCGCCACCTCCCTGGCATCGCTCGGGATCGCCGCGGACCTCACCCTCGCCACCCGGACCCCCGTCCCGGTCCCTGCTGTGTCTGCACCCGATGACGTGCGACGGCTCAACGCCGCCGCCGCCACCCTCCTGGACCGCCTGGAGGACACCCCGGACCCGCAAGGCAGGACCCGACGCCTGGCCCGCGCCGAGCCGCTGAAACGTGCCTCCGAGGCCCGCGGGCAGGCCCTCGCCGCCTCCGAGCTGGTCGAGGGCTGGACCCGCTCCCTCAACGGGGACACCTGCCAGCTCTGCACGTGGTGGCACCGCGGTGGCCG
>QEUR01000055.1 GCA_003577095.1 Acidobacteriota bacterium | reverse complement strand
CTCGTCGAACTCCTCCGAGGTCCGCACGACCGGCGCGTCGACGGCCGTCACGGAGAGGACGGCGACGTCGCGGTGGCGGAAGGTGGAGTTGCCGGTCACGTGGTGGTCCTTGCATGTGGTCGGGTGGGGCGTCCGCCATTCGACCACAGCGGCCCGCCCGTCGAAGAACTGCCGTCGCCGCGGGAGGGGTCCGTGTGCCACGATGGTCTCTTCACGGGCGCGCTCCGGAGCGTGGGCCGCCCCACCGGAGGGGAGAGGACCGACCGATGAAGAGCACGCACCGCCGCTGGGCCGGCATGCTGACGGCTGGAGCCCTGGGGCTCAGCCTCGTCGCCTGCGGCGGCGACGACCCGGCCGGTCAGACCACCGCGCCGCCGACCGGCACATCGCAGGAGTCCGCGGCCGGCACGGACGGGGCCGGGGAGAGCGCCGCGGAGACCACCGGCGGGACGGCCGGCGAGGCCACCGACGGGCAGGAGGTCGACGTCCAGGAGTTCCTGGCCATGCTCAAGTCCCCCGGCGAGCAGAAGCTGTCGAGCTACACCCTCGAGATGGTGATGAGCATGGGTGGCCAGGACCTCGACATGTCGGGCAAGGCCGACCTCAGCGGCGGCACCCCGGCGTTCGACGTCGAGATGACGCTGCCCGGCATGGGTGACGCGCACATGGTCCTCGTCGGGGGCGAGGTCTACATGTCGATGCCCGGGGTGACCGAGGAGGGCAAGTTCCTGCAGGTGCCCAAGGAGCAGCTCGGCGACGTGGCCTCGCAGCTGGACGAGATCGACATCACCTCGACCTGGGACGCCTGGGACGAGGGCGCCTCGAAGGTGGTCTTCGTCGGCGAGGACGACGTCGACGGCGAGCAGATGCGGCGCTACGAGGTCACGGTCGACACCGAGGCGGCGCTGGACGCCTCCGGCCAGACAGGGGAGGACGCCGCCGCGGCCTCGGCGATGATGGGCGAGGAGCTGACCTACGACCTGTGGGTCGACGCCGACAACCTCATGCGCAAGGTCACCTTCGAGCTCGACGGCGCGGTCAGCGAGATCCGCACCGACAACTGGGGCGAGCCGATGGACATCCAGGCGCCCGCGCCCGAGGACCTCCAGCAGGGCATGCCGACCAGCGGCTGACCTCCGCCCCCCCAATCGCCCCGGACAGCGGCGGCACGCCCGTGCTCGCCCGCCAGGGTCCGCGGAGCGGGGTCAGGGAATGAGTCAGATGCCGGGCGGGTGGTCGGCGAAGAGACGTCGGACGACCCGTTCGGCGCTGTGGCCGTCGTCGAGGGCGTTGAACCGCTCACGCCAGGAGGCGTAGCGCTGCGCCCAGGGCTCCCGGTCGTCCATGGTCCGGATGGCCTCGACCACCTCGACCTGCGTGCGGACGACCGGCCCGGGCGCGACCTCGGCGAGATCGAAGTAGACGCCGCGAGCATCGTCCCGGTAGGCGTCCAGGTCCGGCAGGTAGAAGATCATCGGACGCCGGGTGACGGAGTAGTCGAACATCACGGACGAGTAGTCGGTGATCATCGCGTCGGCGGCGAGGAAGAGCTCGGTGATGCTCGGGTAAGTCGTCACGTCGAGGACCCCGCGATGGTGGACGGTGCCGCCCTGCTCGACGGTCCGCGAGTGCCCGCGCAGCAGGACGAGGTAGTCGTCACCCAGCTCGGTGGTGAGGCGATCGAGGTCGAGGAGGACAGCTGCATCCTGCCCGCGGTCCCGCCAGGTCGGGGCGTAGAGGATCGCCTTCTGATGGGGCCGGACGCCCAAGCGCTCCCGGATCTCCTCGCCCGACCCGGTGAGCAGAAGGTCGTTCCGCGGATATCCCTCCTCGTAGACTTGGCCGTCCCAGCCGTAGGCGGAGCCGAAGACCCGGGTGCTCTCAGGGTTCTGGCTCAGCAGCACGTCCCACTTGGCCCGCTCGGTCTGCATGGCCTCGCGCGTCGACGCTCTCACGTCCTGCCGGTCCAGGCCGATGCGCTTGTACATCGACCCGTGCCAGGTCTGCAGGACCGTCTGGTGGGGCTGGGGGACGAAGCGGCGGCCCAGCCAGTCGTTGACGACGACGTAGCGGGAGCGTGCCCGCGCGTCGAACCACGCCTGAGTGCCCGCGACCACCGGCTGCGCGCCCTCGGGCACCGGCACGGACAGATCCGTCACGCCCCAGTAGCGTGTCCAGCCGGGGTGCTCGCGGGCCAGGACGCGGTCGATGGCGTGGGGGTTGCAGGTGGCGAGCCGCCCGGCGAAGCTCTCGAGATAGACCGACCGCTCGGGAGGGTGCACACCTTCGCGGTATGCGGTGTCCATCCGACGCTGGTGGAAGGGCCCCAGCTCGTCCGGGCCACGGGTCACCGCCACGCGCAGGAGCAGCCCGCGGTCCGGTCCCACCTCGAGCCTGAGCCGCGCCTCGGGCACGTCCAGCTTCTCCGGGGTGCGCGCGACGACCGCAAGGGCGGTCAGGACGGGAACCGCCCGGCCGTCGACCGTCCGCGCACGCAGCCCGTACGAGCCGAGGCGAGGTAGGAGCGCCGGCCCTCCCCACCGGCTCTGGAGGAGGTCGGCGGTACCGATCCAGGTGCCGTCGGGGTGCACGGACAGCTCGACAGGGATCTCCTGCCGGGCGCCGACCAGGTCCACCACGACACCCTCGAGGTCGCCTCCGCCGGTCCCGTCGAGGCGCAGACGCGGTTCGACCCCAGGCTCAAGCGTGACGTCGACGACCACGAGCTGGGCGTCCCCGCCCCGCAGGCAGAGGTGGCCCCCGGCGTCCTCGTAGGTCACCAGGCCCGAGTCCGGGACCGTCACCGGCCCGGTGGGCAGCTGTGACCCGACGACGTGCTTCGTGCCGTCAGCGTCCGTGACCACGATCCGGTAGACCTGCGGCAGCAACCGCGGGGGGACCTCGCCGCGCACGCGCGCCGTGCCGTCGTCGGCGACCGCCAGGCCGACCGGGTGACGGGCGTCGGCGGAGACCAGCTCGGCGCGGTCGGCGACGACCCCGTCGAGGGCCAGCCCTACCTCCACCGTGCGCCGCTCGATGCCGACCGACACTGCCATGACGGGGCGGGGCGTGCGGGCGAGGAGCAACCCCCGCCGAGGGGCCCAGTACGGCACGAGCTGCGTGGCGTCGGCGAAGGTGCGGGCAGCGAGGATGTGCGCCGAACCGGCCTGGTGCCGGAAGTTCAGGGTGCCGCGTCGGGTGCGGCCGTCGGGGCCGGTGACCTCGACGTGGACCTGCCATGCCCGGGTGGACGGGTCGGCGAGCACCGGGGCCAGGTCCATCCTCGCCACGAAGCCGGTGTTGGCGTAGTCGAACTCCGCGTCGCGGGCGGTCCCGTTGATCTCCACGTCGTGCACGGGCGTGACGTCCGCCTCGACGACCTGCTCGGCGCCCGGCCGGCGCAGGACGACCCGGACCTGCGGGGACTCGGCATAGTCGTGACCCCGTTCGTACGCCCAGCCGGAGATTTCGTAGATGGTGCCTTCCAGCCAGCGTGCGCGCCACAGGGTCGCCATCCAGCCGAGTTGCCGGTCGGTGACGGCGTTGACGAGCGTGCGGGTGACCTGCCGCACCGCGACATACGTGCCCCGCCGCAACGGGCTGGCAGGGCTGTGGCACGCCGCGAGCTGGCGACGCAGCAGCTCGCGGGCCCGCAGCAAGGCCACGTAGGCGGCCTCCCGGCCGGCGCGGCGGGCGCGCCCAAGGAGGAAGGGCGGGCGCACGGTGCGTGACCGGGCGGACGATTCTTTCGGTGTGTTCGCCATGCTCAGCTGAACGTCGTGGCGTCCCGGCGCGCCCGCTCGATGATCCCGGCGATGGCGACAGACTCGCAGCCCCGCAGCTTGTAGGACTCCGTCGCCCCGTTGCGGATCAGCCAGGCGAACTCCGCGAGCTCGTAGCGCAGGCCGTCACCGTCGAACTTGTAGTAGTACTTCCTGTTGTCGCGGCTGTCCTCGAAGCGTGCCTCGAAGTACTCGGTCTTCCACCACGGAGCCGGCACGTAGAGATAGCCCTCGGTGCCGGCGACCACGAGGTCACCCTCGGCCTTGACGCCGAGCCCGGTCCGCGCGGTCGCCTCGGCGTGGGCGTAGTCGACGTTGATGCGGGAGTAGAGCTCGATCGGAGAGCCCGCCGGACGGAAGGAAGTGGTGCTGATCGAGGTCACGTCGGTCCCCAGCAGCCGGACGATCGCCAGGAGCGGGTAGCTGGCCAGCTCGGGGATGCTGCCGGCGGCCTCGCCCTCCAGCTCACGACCCTCGTCGACGAGCTTGGTGAACGTGGCGTCGACGGAGCGGATGTGCCCGATGGTCCCGCTGCGGGCGACCGCGACCATCCGCTGGAAGCCGGGTGCGAACGCGGTCTTGATCGCCTCGAGGAGCACCAGTCCACGGGCGGCGGCCAGGTCGTAGAGCTCCTCGGCCTGCGAACGTGTCAGGGTCAGCGGCTTCTCGCACAGGACGTGCACGCCGGCCTCCAGCGCACGGCGGGCGAGGTCGGCGTGCGTCTCGTGGGGTGTCGCAAGATAGGCGGCATCGACCTTGGCCAACATCTCGTCCAGGTCGGCGTAGGCGGTGGCCAGCTCGTGCTCGGCCGCGAAGGCCTCCGCAGTGGCATGGGTCCGGTTGTGGACCCCTTCGATCGTGACGCCGCTGACGAACGGCGCCTCCTTGACGAACCGATGGGCGATGCGGCCGGCTCCCACGATACCGAGGTGGATCAGTCCCTGGTCGTTGCGCAGCTGAGTGCTGGAGACACCCCGCGTGCGCTCCAGGTAGACGACGTCGCAGTAGTCGCGGAGGTAGTCGAACCTGCCGAGCCAGTCGGACCCGATCGCGAAAGTGTCGACCTTGTATTTCTGGATGTCCTCGACCTTCTGGCCCTCGTACTCCTCGATGATGATCTTGTCCGCGAGGCCGCTCTCCTCGACGTTCTTGATCCTCGCCATAAGACCCTGCTGGACGTTGAGCTTTCCCCGGGAGTCGTCGTAGTTCTCGGTCGTGACGCCGACGATGAGGTAGTCGCCGAGCGCCCTTGCCCGCTCGAGAAGACGGCGGTGCCCATCATGGAAGAGGTCAAAGGTCCCGTAGGTGATGACTCGCACCGGTGGGTGCCTCCTGGCAGCGGGTGGACGGGTGACGGACACCTGGGATTATCCATGGCCCTCGTCAGGTGGTGGTCGGCGTGGCTCCTCTACAGTAGGCGCCGGAACGGTCATGGCTGAGTACTGAGTACCACAGAAGGAGCGCGTTGGATGGAGTTCGAGGTACGCCGGTCTGCCAGTGCGTCATGGCGGCGACTCCGGCGGAGCTCGTCCCGCATCCGTCGGCGCGCCGCGCGAACGTTCGGCGGCACCCTCTCGCGACCTCGCGAGCTGCTGACCGCCGCACCGGTCCTGCGGGACCTGGCTGGCTCGGCGGAGGATCGTGAGATCACGGCGTACCGGGGGCGTCTGGTCATCTCCCGGCGGCAGCGGGACGTCACGGTGTGGCGATTGGCCGCCGACACGGCCACCGCAGTCGCCGCGGCCCTGGACAGGGCAGGGGTGGAGTACTTCGCCATGCATCCCCCGTACGCCCGGGTCGCCCGCTGGGGAGTGCCTCGCCGCCAGCTCGACACGGCGGTCCGGGCCCTGGTCAGGGCGCTGGGCGAGCAGGGCTTCTACTACACCCCCCAAAGCAGGAGCGACCACCCCCGCCTGCTCATCGAAGGTGTGGACCCGGATGCGCTGGAGGGCCTGCGAGGCCTGACCGTGTTCCAGTACGTGCGCTGCACCACGACCGGCAAGCTGTACGGCGCGCCCGACGGGTGCCGGATCGCCGTCTGGGACCAGCATCCCGACCGCCCGACCCTGTTGGCACCCGACCGCCGGAGCACAGTCCAGGAGATCGACGACCGGAGTCCGCTGCAGCTGGCGACCCGCGAGCGGTGGGACGGGCGGAGCGAGCCGGTCGTCGCGAGGACGCTTGCCGACGCCTCGACGGTCGAGTTCCCCATCGACGCCGTGTACCTATGGGTCGACGACTCCGACCCGAGGTGGAGGGCGAGACGCGCCGCCGTCCGGACCAGGTTGGGTCTCGACACCTCCACGCCCCCGGCGGCGCACCAGTTCCGGGACCGCGGCGAGCTGCGGGCGTCGATGCGGTCCCTGGAGATGTACGCTCCCTGGATCCGGCACATCTATCTCGTGACCGACGACCAGCGCCCAGCGTGGCTGATTGCACCGCACAGCCGCGTCACGGTCGTCGACCACCAGGAGATCTTCGCCGATCCCGGAGCTCTCCCCACCTACAACTCGCATGCGATCGGCTCGCAGGTACACCGGATCCCAGGTCTGTCGGACCACTACTTGCTGATGAACGACGACGTCATGTTCACCAGGCCTGTCTCGCCCGACGACTTCTTCACACCCACCGGGCAGCTCAAAGTCGCCTTCTCGCGCAGCCGACGGCCAGACATCGCGCGCGAGCACCAGACCGCGCTCGAGCAGGCCCGCACGAACTCTGCCGAGCTCCTCGAGCGAGACTTCGGACGCCGCGCCTCGCGTCTCTTCGCCCACGCCCCGGTCCCGCAGCGGCGCGACGTCGCTAGGGAGGTGGCGGAGCGCTACGCGGAGGAGATCGCGACCACGGTCAGGAGTCCCTTCCGTGCGGCGACGGACGTCGTGCCCGCCTCCTGGCTCAACCTGTACACCGCGCTCCTGACCGGGCGCGCCACCCGCTCGAGCCTACGTTTTGGCTACTACAACGTGGGGGAGCCGACGGTGCGGGCACGGCTCGATGCCCGCCCCCTGCCGGGTGAGATCAAGGTCATCTGCCTAAACGACGTACCTCCGCGGAGCGGGGAGGAGGACGCCGATCCCGAGTGGTTGTCCGGATGGCTGGGACGTCGGTTCCCCATCCCGGCGCCCTTCGAGCTGCCGATGGCACGGGGCAGCGACGAGGAGTCGGCCGACCCCGCTAGCTGAGTTAGCTGAGATGGCTGCTCGGAGACGCGGGCCCGTCCATCTCGAAGCTGCTCGGGCAGGGAAACCGGTCGTCGAGGAAGTGCGCCAGCCTGGCGGCCACCGTATCCTCCTCCGTCTCGTCCACGTGCGTGTCGTTCAGGGTGACGACGTCCAGGTCGTGCCGCTGCTTGAGACGCTCGAGGAGCAGGGCCGCGTCCTGTCTGCCGATGTCCACGTAGGTGTAGGCGATGCTGCCGACGATAGCCCTTCCCAGGGCGTGCGCGTGGAAGTGGTAGAGAGCCGCTGCTATGGAGTAGTCCATCGGGTGCCGGAACCGCGACGCGGCGACGGCGTCGAACATCTCCTGGTGGGAGGCCTCGAACTCCGACATCACCGATCTCAGCTGGGGGTGCGGGGTGTGCTTGAACTTGTTCGTCACCGCCCGCCGGTGCTCGTCGACCATGAACTGGCGGTTGCGTTTCGCGGCTGCGAGCACAGGGACGTCGCGGACGCTCGGTGGAGCAGGGTCCAGCGGCGCTGTCGAGGGGAAGAACTTGGACAGTCCGTTGCTGGTGAAGAACATCTCCGGACAGGTGGGACGCAGGAACATGAAATCGTCGTTGCAGTAGATGTAGTGCTCGCTCAGCCCCTCGATGTGGTGCAGCTGCGACTCGATGGCATGGGAGTTGAACACCGGGAGCACCGACGGGTCGGCGAAGATCTCGCGATGGTCGACCACGGTGATCTTCGGGTGCGAGGTGTCGAGCCACTCCGGGATCTGGCGGTCGGTGACGAGGTAGATGTGATTGACCCAGCTCGCGTAGTACTCGACCGAGCGCAGCGAGTAGCGCAGCTCGTCGCGGCTCGCATAGCGCGAGTGGTTCGCAGCCGTGGCGTGGATCTCCTCGGGCGCCAACTCACCCTGCGCTGCCCGCTTGCGCTGTTGCCATGCGGGGTCGCGGCCGTCGACCCAGGTGTAGACGATGTCGACCGGCTCGGTGAGCCGGAGGAGGTGCGGCGCAGGCAGGTGCGCGGTGGAGCCGTGGTCCTCGACGGTCTCCCGCCAGGCCTGCGGCGTGAAGTACTCGACCAGCTCTCCTCTGCGTTGGATCCGCCGGTGCACGGTCCCCTCGACGTGGACCGAACCATCCACCCTGTCCACCCCTGGGCCGAGGACGTCCCAGGGCTCGACGCAGACGTGCTCGGAACGCGTGCTCAGCTGCCGGCCGTTGGGGCCGAGGAGGCGCCGGTAGGCCCGCACGCCGGCAATCTTCGGCAGCCTCTGCTCGACGGCCGGCGCGGCGATCTTCCGGCCCTGCAGGTCCGTGTACTCCAGGCACCACCCCTCCGTGGTTGGAAGCTCGCGCAGAGCGTCCACGGTCCTCCCTAGGTCGCCCGCGCGGATGCACAGCGTCGGAGCCCAGTCCTCGAGACGGGGCAGCTCGACGAACTCGACGTGGGCCTGACTGAGCGTCTCGCGGACGACGCGTAGGCTCGTGAAGAGCTCCGCCCGCGCGTCGAAGGGGCCGGTGAGGATCTTCGCCGGTCGCCCGGAGACGAGGACCGGGTCGCCCCCGCGCCGGGCGGCCAGTTCACGACGCAGACGCCTCTGACGGTGCTGCCATGGATGCTCGCGCCAGCGGAGCCGCCTGATCCAGAGCTTCTGCTCGACAGTCAGCCTGCGCGCGAGGTACGCCCGAGCGGAGGATCGGACCAGGGACGACCGGAGGGCGGAGGCGATCCGCACGGTGATGGACTCCTTCGGTGGTTGCTGGGAGCACGCCTGACCATACCCCTTCGTCGCGGGCGCTCGTGCCGGTCCGTGTCGGCGGACAGCCCTGCCCGTGTTCACACGATGAGCAGCCGCCCGTGGCGGGCCATCCGCACCACGTCTCGCCATCGCAGGGGGCGTCGGGCCTCACCCGGATACCAGGGATCGGTGCGCCAGCCCTCGAGCCAACCCCGTGACCACGACCGCAGGCCACCCGGCCGGCGGACCCAACGGACCAGCTGGATGCCGGTCCAGGAGCCGACGTAGATCCACGCTAGGGGCCACGGAAGGTTGCGTCGGGCCAGCCATACCCGGTTGCGGGCGTTCTTGTGGAAGTAGTCGTCGTGCCGGCGCGGGTCGATCACCGGGTGCCCGGTCCGCAACGACGGGACGTACGAGACCCGGTATCCCGCGGCCCAGATCCGCTAGGCCAGCTCGACGCCCTCGTGGGCGTAGAAGAACACACCCGGCCACCCGCCGGTGGCCTCGAAGGCTGTGCGGCGCACAGCGACCGTCATCTCCACGACGCTGAACACGTTGGCCTCGTGGTACCGCTTGCTCGCCCCCAGGCGCGGGATCCACCGTCCCGGCATCTCGTCCTCGTGGCCAGGGTCCACGATCCGGGGCTGGATCATCCCGACGTCCGGATGCTCCTGCAGGTAGGCGGCCATCCGCGCCAGGGCGTCGTCGTCGATGAGCCAGGCGTCGTCGTCGAGGAAGAAGAGGAACTCGCCGTCGACGTGCGGAACACCCGCGTTGCGCCCTGCGGGGATGCCGACGTTCGTCGGCAGGGCGACGGTCTTGTAGCTAGATGGGATACCGACCGGGGTCCACGCGTTGCCCACGACGACCACGTCTAGCTCGACCCCGACCCCGACCTGGCGCTGCAGCGATCGCAGGCCGCGGTCCAGCTCACGGGGGCGGCGCCCCTGGGAGAGCACCACGACGGCGAAGGTGGGGACCGTGCTCACGTCGCCCTGCCCCGGTGGTGGCGAAGCCGGGGCGAGGCCAGGATGGCGAGCGCGTGGCCGACGACGACCGGCACGATCGCGACTGCCATCACCAGGACCTGGAGACGTGCGGCTGCGAGCTCCTCACCGAGGCCCGCGCCGGCGATCGCCACGGCCAGCGTCAGCAGCGTCATCTCGATCGAGTGGAAGACGCGGTGGAAGGGCAGCCACCGCGCCAGCCGACGGGCCCTGCCCAGCAACGTCCGCGGCGCCACGCTCCGGGCAGCAGCGGTGTCGGGGAGCGGACCCAGCCCGGCCGCAGCCCGCGACGCGTGGACCATGTCGTTGAGGGACTTGTTGAGCAGCAGCCCAGCGGCGAGGAAGGCGCCGAGGAAGGCGTAGCGCCACACCTGCGCCTGGTCGGGCTCCTGTCCGCCGACCAGCCCGCTGGCTCGTAGACCCAGCGCCAGGGCCATCAGCCCCTCCACGGTGTAGTGGCCCACCTTGTCGAGAAAGATCCCCGATGGACCAGAGAGGCCCTTCCAGCGCGCGACCTCGCCGTCGGAGCAGTCGAGCAGCATCTGCAGCTGGGCGAGGAGGGCGCCGAGGAGGGCGCCCCATACCCCCGGGACCACCAGCGCGGCCGCAGCCGCCCAGCCGGCCAACATCATCAGCACGGTGACGCCGTTGGCGGTCAGCGAGGTCGGCAGCAGCAGGCGGGTGAGGTAGGGGGAGATGCGGCGGAGGTAGAGGTCGCCGGTCCAGTGCTCGGCCGAGCCGCGTGCGAGGACGTCGCTCGGCTGGCTGACCGAGCGAAGCTCGGCCAGCGAAGGCCGGACGTCGCGACGGTCTGGATCGTCGGAGCGCGACATGCGCCCACCACCCTCCTTGGCCGTCCGGACACGTGTGTGCGGCAGGAGTCTAGAGGGTGAACGGCAGGTTTATGAGCCATCCTGGGCGGCGGCCCAGACCACGTCCGGGTTTAGGCCACGTGCGGGCCCTCACCGCGGGGGCAGCACGTCCTGCTGGGCGGGCAGCTCGTCCTGGCGCACCAGCCCGACCGGGCAGGTGTAGCCGTTGGGGCCGTGGTTGCAGTAGCCGCCGGGGTTCTTGTGGAGGTACTGCTGGTGGTAGCCCTCCGCGTAGTAGAACGGACCGGCCTCGGACGCCGCCCCCAGCTCGGTGACGATCCGTCCGTGGCCCGCCGCGGTGATGACCTGTTCGAACGCGTCCCGCGTCGCCCGGGCGGCCCGCTCCTGCTCCGGCGTCGTCCGCCAGATCGCCGAGCGGTACTGCGTGCCGACGTCGTTGCCCTGCCGGTTCGGCGTCGTCGGGTCGTGGTTCTCCCAGAACGCCTTGAGCAGCAGCTCGGGCGAGGTCTGCTCCCGGTGGTAGGCGACCAGGACCGCCTCGGCGTGCCCGGTGCGGCCGGTGCACACCTCCTCGTACGTCGGGTTCGGCGTCTCGCCGCCCAGGTAGCCGACCGCCGTGGTGATCACGCCCGGCAGCTGCCAGAAGATCCGCTCGGCGCCCCAGAAGCAGCCCATCGCGACGTACAGCACCTCCACGTCGTCGCCCGGCCACGGCCCGTGCAGCGGGGTGCCGAGCACCTCGTGCGTGGTGGGGATGCCGGGGAGGGGGTCGGGGCGGCCGGGGAGAGGCGTGGAGAACTGCATACCACCCAGTGTCACACGCGCCGGCCCCGACGTCCGGTGGCGTCGACCCCCGACCGTGTGGCACCTTGCCATCCATGTACTGGACCCTGGGAGTCATCGCCCCGCTCGTGCTGCTGGTGGTCGGCGTCGTCCTCTTCCTCCGCGGGCGCGCCGCCCTCGAGGAGGCGAGCCGCGTGCGGGCCGGCTTCGGGGGCCCGCCCGGGTCGCTGGACATCGGCACCGAGCTCGGCTTCGGGGTCGAGGAGGACCGCCGCGCCCTGCTCGCCGCGGAGCGGCTGCGCCTGTGGGGCCTGGTGCTCGTCGGCCTCGCGGTCGTGTGGCTCCTCGTCGCCCTGATCGTCGCCCTGGCGTGAGCTACCTGCTCGTCGACGTCGGGTCGACCTTCACCAAGGCCGCCCTGGTGGACGAGCGGGGCGGCCTGCTCGCGCGGGCCGCGGCGCCCACCACCGTGGGGCCGGGCCGCGACGTCCTCGACGGGATCCTGCAGGTATGCCGCGCGCTCGGCCCGGGTGCGCCCGACCCGCTGGTCGAGGGGCCGGGGTCGGACCGGGTCCTCGTCTGCTCCAGCGCCGGGGGCGGCCTGCGGCTGGCGGTCGTGGGCTACGAGCGCGAGGTGACCGCCGAGGCGGGGCACCGGGTGGGGCTGTCCGCGGGGGCCAAGGTCGTGCACGTCGCGGCGGGCCGGCTGACCGTCGCCGGGGTGGCCGAGCTGCGCGCCGCCCGCCCGGACGTGGTGCTGCTCGTGGGCGGGACGGACGGGGGCAACGCCGAGGTGCTCCTGCACAACGCCCGCAGGCTGGCGCGCTCCCGGGTCGGCGCCCCGGTCGTGGTGGCCGGCAACGCCGCGGTGCGCGACGACGTCGCCGCCGAGCTCGCCTCTACCGGCCGCCGGGTGACGCTCACCGACAACGTGCTGCCGCGGATCGGCGTCGTCGAGCCGGGCCCCGCGCGGAGGGCGATCCGCGAGGTCTTCCTCGAGCACGTCATCGGCGGCAAGGGCCTGTCCCGGGGGCCCCGCTTCGCCTCGCTCGTGCGCGCGGCGACGCCCGACGCGATGCTCGCCGGGGTCGAGGTGCTCGCCGACGCGGTGGACGGCGACGTCATGGTCGTCGACGTCGGGGGAGCGACCACCGACGT
>QEUR01000054.1 GCA_003577095.1 Acidobacteriota bacterium | reverse complement strand
AGGCCGGCGTCGACTACACGCCCTACTTCATCACCAACGCGATCCTGGTCCGCGGGGGCGACCGGGAGCTGCTGACCTCGCTCGCCCTCAGTCCCGAGGTGGAGGGCGTCTACCTGCCCTTCGAGTACGACCTCCCCGAGCCGGAGCCGGCCGAGCCCCACTTCGTGGCCGACGCGGTCGAGTGGGGCATCGGCGACATCCACGCCGACGAGGTCTGGTCCCAGTTCGGGACCACGGGCGAGCACATCGTCGTCGCCAACATCGACACCGGCGTCGACTACACCCACCCGGCCCTGGTCAACCAGTACCGCGGCAACAACGGCGACGGCACCTTTACCCACGACTACAACTGGTTCGACGCCGCCGGCACCGGCTCGGAGGAGCCGGTCGACTTCGACGCCCACGGCACGCACACGATGGGCACCATGGTGGGCAGCGACGGCGGGTCGAACCAGATCGGCGTCGCGCCCGGTGCGACGTGGATCGCCGCCAACGGCTGCTGCCCCTCGGACCAGTCGCTGATCGAGTCCGGCCAGTGGATGCTGGCGCCGACCAACCTGCTGGGCGAGGATCCCCGACCCGACCTGCGGCCGAACATCATCAACAACTCCTGGGGCAGCGAGTTCCCGTCGAACGACCCCTTCATGGAGGACGTGTCGGAGGCCTGGGCCGCGGCCGGCATCTTCGGCGTCTGGTCCAACGGCAACAGCGGACCGGACTGCCAGACGTCGGGCTCCCCGGGGAGCCGGATCGTCAACTACTCGGTCGGCGCCTACGACGCGGCGCACGTGGCCGCCCCGTTCTCGGGACGTGGCTCCGGTCAGGAGGGGGCCGTCAAGCCGGACATCTCCGCCCCGGGCGTGGACGTGCGCTCGTCCGTGCCCGGCGGCGACTACGCCGAGTTCAGCGGCACCTCCATGGCGGCGCCGCACGTGGCCGGGACGGTCGCCCTGCTCTGGTCGGCTGCGCCGGACCTCGTCGGCGACATCGACGGCACCCGCGCACTGCTGGACCAGACGGCCGTCGACACCCCCGACGACCAGTGCGGCGGCACCGACGAGGACAACAACGTCTTCGGGGAGGGCCGGCTGGACGCCCTCGCCCTGCTCGAGGCGGCGCCGGTCGGGGACACGGGCCGGCTCGAGGGCACGGTGACCGACGCCAGCACGAGCGACCCGGTGCCGGGCGCGGAGGTCACCCTCACCGCTGAGCAGCACCGCAGGGTCATCACCGCACCGGACGGGACCTACGGCCTCTACCTGGGCGTCGGCGACTGGACGGCGGGGGTGGAGGCCTTCGGCTACCTGGGCGACTCGGACACCGTCACGATCACCACGGGGACGACGACCACGCACGACGTGGCTCTCCAGCCGGCGCCGACCGCCACCGTCACCGGGACGATCACCGACGGCTCGGGCAACGACTACCCGCTCTACGCACGGGTCAGCGTCATGGGCGAGCCCGGGGTCGGCACCTACACCGACCCGCTGACCGGCGACTACAGCCTGACCCTGCCGGTCGGCAAGCACGTCCTGGAGGCCACCGCGCAGCTGCCCGGCTACCGGACCGCGCAGCAGGAGGTGGTCGTGGCCGAGGGCAGCTCCGCCGAGGTCGACCTCGCGCTGGTCGTCGACAGCACGACCTGCTCCGCCCCCGGCTACGAGCTCGTCCTCGACGGCACCGTCCAGGGCTTCGACGACCTCGTCCTGCCCGAGGGCTGGACGGTGGAGGACCTCGCCGGCGACGGTCTCGTCTGGGTCTTCGACGACCCGATGCAGATCAGCAACCTGACCGGGGGCACCGGTGGCTTCGCCGAGGCCAACAGCATGCTCGCGGCCCCCTCGGCGGACATCGACACCGCGCTGGTCTCCCCCGTGCTCGACGCCACCGCGATGACCAACGTGACGCTCAGCTACCGCCAGATCTTCGACACCTTCGGCAGCTCCGCGGGCGCCGTCGAGGTGAGCGCCGACGGCGGCACGACCTGGACCGTCGTCCACGAGGTGACCTCCTTCGTCATCGAGGACGCGGTCACCCTCGACGTCAGCGAGCAGCTCGCCGGGTCGGACGCGGCACGCGTCCGCTTCCGCTACGTCGACCCGCCGGAGACCGACCTGTTCTGGCAGGTCGACGACGTCTTCCTGGGCAGCCGCACCTGCGAGCCGCTCGGGGGCGGCCTGGTCGTCGGCTACGTGCAGGACGACGTCGAGGGTGCCGCGATCCTCAACGCCAAGGTCTCCTCGGTCGACGACCCCGGCGCCGCGGGGGTCACCCGCGCGACGCCGGACGACCCGGCCCTGGAGGACGGCTTCTACTGGCTGCACTCCGCGCTGACCGGGAGCCACCCGTTCCTCGCGACCGCACGCAACTACGGCACCGACGAGCAGGACGTCGCCGTGGTGGACGCCGGCGTGGTCCAGGCCGACTTCGTGCTCGGCCAGGCCGTCCTGGACGTCGACCCGACGTCGATCGCGACCTCGGTGGTGCTCGGCGGCTCGGACGGCGGCTCCTTCACCGTCACCAACACCGGGACGACCGCGACCGACATCACCTTCACCGAGCGGCGCGGCGGGTTCGAGATCCTGGCTGCCGACGGCAGCACGATGACCGCCTCCCAGGTCGCCGCCGCCCCGGGGCCGGAGCGGGTGACCAGGGACGTGGACGTCTGGACCGGGGCCACCGTCCTGGCCCCGGCGGCCCCTTCCGGGACCGCCGAGCGCGTCCCCACCGACGAGCCGTGGACCGACCTCGGCTCCCTGCCCGTCGTCGTCACCGGCAACCGGGTCGTCAGCGTCGAGGGCGTCTGGTACAGCGTCGGCGGCTTCTCCTTCGACCCGTTCCCCGGCCTCTACCGGTACGACGCCGAGGCCATGACCTGGGTGCCCCAGGCCGACCTGCCCGAACCGGTGGAGATGCCGCTCGCCGCGGCCGTCGACGGCAGGATCGTGGTGTCGGGCGGCTGGTCGGACACCGGCGAGCCGACCGACTCGACCTGGGTCTACGACCCCGGCACCGACTCGTGGTCGCCGGGCGCACCGATGCCGGTGCCCGTCGCGTCCGCCGGCGTCGGTGTCGCCGACGGCAGCGTCTACGCGGTCGGGGGCTGCACCACCGGTTTCTGCCTCCCGATCGTGGACACCGTGCAGTCCTACGACCTCGCCTCGGACAGCTGGACCGAGCACGCTCCGACGCCCTTCCCCGTCGCCTTCCCCTCGTGCGGAGGTCTCGAGGACGGTGTCGTGTGCGCCGGCGGCCTGGACAGCACCGAGGCCTTCGTGGACGTCACCTGGTCCTACGACCCCGGGACCGACGGCTGGAGCGACGTGGCCCCCGCGCCCGTGACGCTCTTCGCGCCGGCCGCGGCCGCGGCCAACGACCAGCTCGTCGCGGTCGGCGGGATCCAGGACGGCATGCTGACCAACGCGTCGTGGAGCTACGAGCCGACCACCGACAGCTGGTCGCCCCTGCCCAACGCCAACGAGGCGGTCTTCCGCGGCGGCGGTGCCTGCGGCTTCGTGCGGGCCGGCGGTCAGGACGACTTCGGCCCGGTCGCCGGTGCCGAGCTGCTCCCGGGCTTCGACGCCTGCGGCGGCAGCGGTGCCGACGTGCCGTGGCTGGAGCTCGACACCACGGAGGCGAGCCTGGCACCGGGCGAGAGCGTCACGGTCGGCGTGGTCACCGACAGCGCCGCGGTCAACCAGCCCGGCACCTACACGGCAGGGGTGGGGATCACCGCCTCCGTGCCCGTGCGGCCCGAGCCGGTCGAGGTGACGATGGAGGTGGCTCCCCCGCTCTCGTGGGGCAAGGTGACCGGCACGGCCTACCTGGAGGACTGCGACGGAGGACAGGTCGCCGGCGACAGCATCGCGATCGACATCGTGCCCGTCCGGGACGACGCGGGCGACGGCTGGCTGGTGATGACCGACGAGGTGGGCACCTACGCACGGTGGGTCAACACCCAGGTCGGCACGCTGCGGATGACCTCGCTGCTCGCCGGCTACCGGCCGGACAGCCACCTGGTCGACCTGGTCCGCGGCGGCACCGTGGTGCAGGACTTCTCGATGCTGGACGAGGAGTGCCGGACCAACCCGGAGCCGGTGCCGCCCGAGGTGACCCGGATCGCCGGGCCCGACCGCTACGGCACGGCTGCGCGCGTCGCCCAGGCGTTCGAGCCGGGGGTGCGGACCGTCTACGTCGCCACCGGCCGCAACTTCCCCGACGCCCTGGCGGCGGCGGCCCGCGCCGGCGCCCTGGGCGGTCCGGTGCTGCTGGTCGGGACCGACTCGGTGCCGGCCGCCACCCGCACCGAGCTGGAGCGGCTCGACCCCGCGACGGTGGTGATCGCCGGCGGGACGGCCGTGGTGTCCGAGCGCGTGGCGCGCAGCCTGCGCTCGCTGCTGCCGGACGCCGCGGTGAGCCGGCGTGCCGGCGGCGACCGCTACGAGACCGCGGCCCGGATCGCCGCGGCGTTCAGCAGGGCCGACGTGGTCTACGTGGCGTCCGGGGCGAACTTCCCCGACGCCCTCGCAGGCGCCGCCCGCGCGGCCGACCACCGGGCGCCCGTGCTGCTCGTCCGGCCGGGCTCCGTCCCGGCGGCGACGGCGCAGCAGCTGGAGCGGCTGGCGCCCGACCGCATCGTGCTGCTGGGCGGCACCGCCGCGGTGTCCACGGCCGTCGAGCGCGGGCTGCGCGCGTACGGGACGGTGGAGCGGGTGGCCGGCGCCAACCGCTACGAGACGGCTGCCCGGCTCGCCCAGGAGCTGCCGACGTCCGAGGACGCCTACGTCGCCACCGGCCGCGACTGGCCCGACGCGCTGGCCGGCGCGGCCCGGGCGGGAGCCACCGGCGCGCCGCTGCTGCTCGTCCAGAAGGGCAGCGTCCCCGGCGTCACCTGGGACGAGCTCGACCGGCTGGACCCGGGCCGCGTCTACGTGCTCGGCGGCACCGCCGTCGTCTCCGACGCGGTGGCGGATCTCCTGCGCACCCTGGAGTGAGCCGCCGCGCGGCCACCCCGCCCGCCGGCGGAGGGGTGGCCGCGCGGAAGGATCGGGCGCGGCATAACGTTGACCACACCATGACGACCCAGCACAGCACCCCCGCGACCGACGCCGCCCGCGGCGGCACCGCATACCCGTCCGCGCGCACCGAGGAGGAGTGGCGCCAGCGCCTCACGCCTGCCGAGTACCACGTGCTGCGCGAGGCGGGCACCGAGCGCCCCTTCACCGGCGAGTACAACGACACCAAGACCGAGGGCGTCTACGCCTGCCGGGCCTGCGGCGCCGAGCTCTTCCGCAGCGAGACCAAGTTCGAGAGCCACTGCGGGTGGCCGAGCTTCTACGCGCCGCTGGCCGAGGACCGGGTGGAGTACCTCGAGGACGCCTCGCTCGGCCGGGTGCGCACCGAGGTGCGCTGCGCCTCCTGCGGCTCCCACCTGGGCCACGTCTTCGAGGGCGAGGGCTACGCGACGCCGACCGACCAGCGGTTCTGCATGAACAGCATCTCGATGACGCTGGTGCCCGCCGGCGGGGACGACCGGCCGACCGAGGGCTGAGCGTCCTGGGCGGCTAGCTCTCCTGCGCGGGCCGCTCGGGGCGGCCGCGCTCAGGGCAAGCGGGTGAGGAGCTCCTCGACCTCGACCCGCTGCCCGGTGTAGAAGGGCACCTCCTCGCGCACGTGCAGCCGCGCGTCGACGGCGCGCAGCTCACGCATCAGGTCGACGATCCGGTGCGGCTCGTCGGCCTCGAAGCACAGCAGCCACTCGTAGTCACCCAGCGCGAAGGCGGCGATCGTGTTGGCGAGGACGTCCTTGTAGTCGTGCGCGGCCTGGCCGTGCTCGCGCAGCATCCGGCCACGCTCGGCGGGGTCCAGGACGTACCACTCGTAGGACCGCACGAAGGGGTAGACGCACGCGAAGTCCTTCGGGTCGGCGCCGGTGAGGAAGGCCGGGACGTGGCCCCGGTTGAACTCCGCGGGGCGGTGCACGCCGACGTTGGACCACACCGGCTGAAGGTGCCGCCCCAGCCCGGTGCGGCGGAAGCGGTGGTAGGCGGACTGGATCTGCTGCACCGTCTCCGCGTGCCACCAGATCATCAGGTCGGCGTCGGCGCGCAGACCGGCGACGTCGTAGACGCCGCGCACGACCAGACCCGTGCCCTCGAGGTCGACGAACAGCTCACGCACCTCGGCGGCGAGGTCCTCGCGGTCGTCGGGCAGCGGGGTGGCGGCCCGGAAGACGGAGTAGGCGGCGTACCGCGTGCTGGCGTGGATCTGCTCGAGCTGGGCGTCGGTGGGGGTGACGGTCATGTCCCCATTGTGCGGCGCGCCCGACGGGGCGCCGACGCCGGGTCAGCCCATCAGCTCGTCGACCGCACGGTGGGCGGACGTGACGCAGGCCGGCACCCCGACCCCGTCGTAGGCCGCGCCGCAGCCGACCAGCCCCGGCACACCGGCAAGCGCCTCGCGCACGGCCGCGATCCGGTCCAGGTGGCCGACGGCGTGCTGGGGCAGGGCCCCTCCCCACCGCTGCACGTGCCGGTCCACGGGTGCTGGCAGCTCGCGGTCCAGGGCGGTGCCCAGCTCGGCCAGGCAGACCCGCACCAGCTCGGGGTCGGGCACCTGCAGGGTCGCCTCCTCGCGGTGCCGCCCCACCGAGACGCGCACGAAGGTGAGGTCCTCCCCGTCGGGGCCCGCGCCGCGGCCCTCCTCGGCCACCCAGTCCCACTTGGCGGCGCTGAAGGTCGAGGCCTTCACGGTGCGCCCGTCCACCGCGGGGACGAGGAAGCCCGAGGCGTCCAGCGCTCCGAGCTCCGCCGCCCGGAAGGCGAGCGTCACCACGGCCGAGGACGCCGTCTCCACCTCCCCCAGGAGCGCGGAGGCCTCCGGCGCGACCTCGCGCAGCAGCCTGGACGCGGGCGCCGGCGGGAGCGCGAGGACCACTCGGTCGGCCCGGTATGCCGTGGGGTCCGGACGCGGACCCGTCACCACCTCGAAGCCACCGCCGGGGAGCGCGTGCAGCTCGCGGACGAGGGTGCCGGTGCGGACGGTGACACCACGCCGCGCGAGCTGCGCGGCCAGCGCGGCGGGCAGCCGGTGCAGGCCGCCGGCCACGGTGGCGAAGACCGGGGGGCGCGCTCCGGCGTCGGCGGCGGAGGGAGGCAGCAGCCGGGCGACCGTCGCCAGCAGCGGTTCGCCGGCCCTGGCCGCGCGCAGGAGCGCCGGCAGCGTCACCGCCGCCGACAGCAGCTCGGCCTGGCCGGCGTAGACCCCGCCGAGGAGCGGTTCGACGAGCCGCTGCACCACGGCGTCGCCGAGGCGCGGACCGACCAGGTCGGCCACCGACACGTCCGTCGCGGCCGTGGTCAGCGCCCGCTCGTGCGCGGCCCGGGCCACCTCCTCGTCGGTCAGCAGCCCGCGCAGCCCGTCCGGGTCCGCCGGCACCCCCATGAAGGTGCGTCCCGGCACCGGGTGCAGCCGCCCGCGCGACCAGATCCGGGCGCTCGCCCCCGTCGGGTGGACCACCTCGTCGCCCAGGCCGGCGCGCTCGATCATCTCCAGCCCCTCGGGCCGGCGCGCGACCACCGCCTCCGCGCCCACGTCGAGCTGCCGTCCGGCCAGCTCGCCGGCGCGCAGCTTGCCGCCGACGCGGTCGCCGCCCTCCAGCAGCAGCACCTGCGCACGGGGGTCGGCACGGACGATGTCGTCGGCCGCGGTCAGCCCGCTGACGCCGCCGCCGAGCACGAGGTATGAGGTCACGTCGCCCAGCGTCTCACCGGGCGGCTCCGGCGCACGGACCGGCCCCGGTGCCGGGCGGTCGTGACCAGATCGTGACCCTCCTCGGGGAGCCGGACGGCGCGGCGCGCTGTCCTACGGGCATGGACACTCCGAAGCGCCTGCTCGCGCCCCACCTGCTGATCCTCGCCCTGATCCTCGCCCTGGTCCTCAGCGCCTGCAGCGCCTCCGGCGGTTCCGACCAGGCGGTCGACGAGGCCGCCATGGACGGTGCCGTCGGCATGGACTCCTCCGCCGCGGACGCCGACCGGGCCGCCGCGGCGCAGAGCGACGCCGCCGACGACGGCGCCGCGGTCGAGGCGGCCGCAGCCGACGGCGGTGTGGACGGCCTCGTCGGCGAGGTCGCGGCCGTCGCCGACGGCGCCCCGCTGATGGTGCGCACCGTCGAGGTCGAGCTGCTGGTGGAGGACGTCCTCTCCGCGGTCAGCCGCGCCCGCGCGGCCGTCGTCGCCGCCGACGGCTGGGTCTCCTCCGAGGAGGTGCGTCCCGGCACCGACGACGGGCCCGGGTGGGCGACCCTCGTGCTGCGGGTCCCGTCGGCCGACCTGGACGCGACCGTGACCAGCCTCGGCGACCTGGGCGAGGTCACCTCGAGCCGCAGCAGCAGCGAGGACGTGACCACCGAGTACCGCGACGTCGAGGCGCGCGTCGCCACCCTGGAGGCCAGCGCGGACCGGCTCCGCGAGCTGGTCGAGGAGGCCGGCTCGGTCGAGTCGATCGCCAACCTGGAGCGGGAGCTGGCCGCCCGGGAGGCCGACCTGGACGCGCTGAAGGCCCGGATGAAGGTGCTCGAGGAGGACGTCAGCCGCTCGACGATCACCCTGCACCTGGCCGAGGACGCCGCCACCCTCGCGCAGACCGCTCCCCGCACCGGTTTCCTCGCCGGCCTGCAGCAGGGCTGGGCGGCGTTCGCCGCGTCGGTGACCGTCCTGCTCACCGCGCTCGGCGGAGTCCTGCCCTTCGCGGTTGTGGCGGCGCTCGTCGTGCTCCCGGTCCTGGCCTGGCGACGCCGCTCGCGCCGCGCCGCGGGGTCGGCGCCGGTGTCGTCCTCGGCTGTGCGCGGCGACGACGCTGGCTAGAGTCGGGCAGGTGACCGACACCCAGCTGCAGCAGGAGATCCGCACCGCCCTCGAGGTGGTCGACCCCGCGACCTTCGACGCGGCCGCCGAGGCGGAGCGACGGATCGGGTTCCTCACCGCATACCTGGAGAGCACCGGGACGAAGGGCTTCGTCCTGGGCATCAGCGGAGGGGTGGACTCCACGGTCGCAGGCCGGCTGGCCCAGGTCGCCTGCGAGCGGGTGCGGGCACAGGGCGGGCATGCCCGGTTCACCGCGTTGCGCCTGCCCTACCACGTGCAGAAGGACGAGCACGACGCCCTGGCGGCGCTGGCGTTCATCCGTGCCGACGAGGAGCTCACCGTCGACATCGGCCCCGGCGTGGACGCCCAGTGGGAGGCGCTGCTGGCCTCCGGCGCCGACCTGCGGGGCGAGCGGGGCGACTACCACCGCGGCAACGTCAAGGCCCGGCACCGGATGGTCGCGCAGTACGCCGTCGCGGGAGGCACCGGCCGGCTCGTCCTCGGCACCGACCAGGCGGCGGAGGCGTGCGTGGGCTTCTACACCAAGTACGGCGACGGGGCGGCCGACCTCGTCCCGCTCTTCGGGCTGCCCAAGCGCCGGGTCCGCGAGATCGCCCGGCACCTGGACTGCCCCGAGCACCTCGTCGAGAAGGTCCCGACCGCCGACCTGGAGAGCGACAAGCCGCTGCTGGCCGACGAGGTCGCGCTCGGCGTGAGCTACGACGCCGTCGACGACTACCTCGAGGGCAAGGAGGTCTCGGCGGAGGACGAGGCGACGATCGTCGGCTGGTACCGCCGCACCGCCCACAAGCGTGCGCTGCCCGTGACGCCGGACGGCTTCCTGCGCGACCGGGGCTGACGCTCAGAGCTCGTGGACGAGCTCGACCACGCGGGTGAGCACCTCCGGGTCGGTGCTGGGCAGCACCCCGTGGCCCAGGTTGAAGACGTGCCCCGGCGCCCGGCGCCCCTCCGCGACGATCTCCCGGACCCGGCGCTCCAGCGCCTCCCAGGGGGCGAAGAGCAGGGCGGGGTCCAGGTTGCCCTGCACCGCGTAGCGGCCGCCGGTGCGCTCGACGGCGTCGGTCAGGCTCACCCGGTAGTCGACCCCGATCACCTCGCAGCCCGCCTCGGCCATCGAGGTCAGCAGCTCCCCGGTGCCCACGCCGAAGTGGATCCGCGGGACTGCGGGGAAGGCCTCCGCGAAGCCGGCCAGGACCCGACGGCTGTGCGGCTCCACGTAGCGGAGGTAGTCGGCGCGCGACAGGAACCCCGCCCAGGAGTCGAACAGCTGCACCACGCTCGCGCCGGCACCGGCCTGCACCTGCAGGAAGGCGCCGGCGATCTGGGCGAGGCGGGCGCAGAGGTCGTGCCACAACTGCGGGTCGCCGTGCATCATCGCCTTGGTGCGCTCGTGGTTCTTCGAGGGGCCGCCCTCGACGAGGTAGGAGGCGAGGGTGAAGGGCGCGCCGGCGAAACCGATGAGCGGGGTCGGCCCCAGCTCGGCCA
Organism: Acidobacteriota bacterium; assembly: GCA_003577095.1. Lineage (GTDB taxonomy): Bacteria > Actinomycetota > Actinomycetes > Actinomycetales > Dermatophilaceae > Ornithinicoccus. The sequence continues at coordinate 2,191 of QEUR01000054.1, read as the reverse complement.
CGAGCAGCCGGACCGACTCGGCGATGTCGGGCACCATGTCAGGGGTCAGCGGGGGCAGGCGGTCGAGGTCGGCCCGGGTGCGGACCGGCTCGGCCACGACCGGCCCGACGCCGGGCACGATGTCGAGGTCCAGCCCCACGGCCTGCAGGGGCACGACGATGTCGCTGAAGAAGATCGCCGCGTCGACGCCGTGTCGGCGGACCGGCTGCAGCGTGATCTCGGTGACCAGCTCGGGCGTCCGGCACGCCTCGAGCATGGGGACGCCCTCGCGCGCCTTCCGGTACTCCGGCAGCGACCGGCCGGCCTGCCGCATGAACCACACCGGGGTGCGCGGCACCGGCTGCTGCCGCGCGGCGAGCAGGAGCGGGCTGGTGGACGTCGGGCTGGACAGGTCGGGACTGGTCACCCGGTGAGTCTCGCACGCCGCGGTCGGGCTGCGAGACTGGCGTGGTGACCGAGGACTCCCCCGTCGTCGAGGCCACCGCCCGGGTCCGGGCGTCCCTGCCGGTGCGCACGCGACGCACCGTGCTGCGGCCCGTCCGGGAGGACGACGTGGCCGCCGTGCTGGCCTACCGCGGGCGTCCGGACGTGGCGGTCTACCTGGCCCACCCCCCGCTGGAGCGCGCGGCCGCCGAGGAGCTCCTGGGCGGGTGGCTCGCCGACCGGACGGCCGTCACCGTGGCCGTGGAGCTCGACGGCCGCGTCGTGGGCGACGTGCGGCTGGCGGTGCGGCCCGGGTAGGCGAAGGCGCCGGCCACCACCGACGAGGTCGAGGGCTGGCTCGGGTATGCCGTGCACCCGGACGTCCAGGGTCGTGGGCTGGCGACCGAGGCGGTGGGCGAGGTCGTCGGGCTCGCGCTGGGCGTCGGCGGCCTGCGCCGGCTGACCGCACGCGTCTTCGCACCCGCGGCGGCGTCGTCCCGGGTGATGGCCAGGCTCGGCTTCACCCACGAGGGCACCGAGCGCGCCGCGGTCCTGTCGCCGGACGGAGCGACGTGGTGGGACGACCAGGCCTGGTCCCTGCTGCGCGACGAACGGCCGCCGCACGCGGGCGGCGCGGCGGCGGGCCGTGCCTGACACCGGGCGCACGTCCGGCGTTGCGGTCCTGTCCACGGCGCCCCGATCGGCCTACTGTGGTGACGTGGTGAGCCGATTCTCCGGGACCCGGCCGCAGGCGCCGTCGCGCGCCGCCGGCCGGACGGCCGTGCCCCTCGACGGGGACGCGACTCTGTTCGCCCGCGCCCTCGTCGGGCTGCGGGAGGTGGTGGTGCGCCCGGAGCTCGTGCTCGAGGAGGTGCCCGCCCCCAGCCGCCTGGCCCCGCACTCGGTGGCCCTCTCCGGCGAGGTGGTGCCGAGCTACCTCACCGAGGACGACGACCCGGACGCCACCGGCCGCTTCGTCCTCCTGCACGACCCGGCCTCCCCCGAGCCCTGGGAGGGCCCGTGGCGGGTGGTCACCTACGCCAAGGCCCAGATGGAGCCCGAGGTCGGCCAGGACCCGCTCGCCGGGCAGGCCGGGTGGTCCTGGCTGACCGACGCCCTCGAGGCCGGCTCGCTGGGCTGGACCGCGGCCGCGGGTACCGTGACCTGCGTGACCTCCGAGAGCTTCGGCGCGCTCGCCGAGCGCGCCCCCACGGTCGACCTGGAGATCCGCGCCTCGTGGACCCCGGTGCTCACCGACGGTGCCGAGGGCGAGGAGCTGGCCGCCCACCTGCGGGCCTGGGGCGACCTGCTGTGCACGCTCGCCGGCCTGCCACCGCTGCCCGACGGCGTCGTCGCGCTGTCGGGACCGCGCCGGTGAGCGCGGTCGACGGGGTGCCGGAACCCGCCCTGCCGGAGGGGCTGGAGGTCCCCGACGTGCCGGACCTCGACCCGGACCCCGCCTCCGACTTCGAGCGGGTCGACGTGCCCGCCGAGGGCGTGCCGCGCGTCGTCGACACGGACGCGGGCCTGGCCGAGACCGTCGAGGCGCTGCGCGCCGGCAGCGGACCGGTGGCGGTGGACGCCGAGCGGGCCTCCGGCTACCGCTACGGCCAGCGCGCCTACCTGGTCCAGCTGCGCCGGCGCGGGTCGGGCACCTGGCTGGTCGACCCGGTGCCGTTCGCCGACCTCGGCGCCCTCGACGAGGTGCTGGCCGCCGACGAGTGGGTGCTCCACGCCGCGACCCAGGACATCCCCTGCCTGGCCGAGG
>QEUR01000053.1 GCA_003577095.1 Acidobacteriota bacterium | reverse complement strand
CGGACCTGCTGGTTGTAGCAGTTGCCCTGGTTGGAGCGGGTGAACTTGCCGATCTTGTAGGACGTGTAGGTGCCGTCGTCGTTGGCCACCGTGACCAGGTCGGCCGAGACCTCCTGGACCACGCCCGCCTTGCCGGCGCGCACGACGTCCCCGGAGTCGAGGGCGGCGCGGTGCTCCATACCCGTCCCCACGAGCGGGGCCTCGGCCCGCACCAGCGGGACGGCCTGACGCTGCATGTTGGCGCCCATGAGCGCACGGTTGGCGTCGTCGTGCTCGAGGAAGGGGATCATCGCGGTCGCCGCGGAGACCATCTGGCGGGCGGAGACGTCCATGTACTCGACGTCGGAGGCCGGCACGTCCACGGCCTCGCCGGTGCCCTTGGCCCGGACCAGCACCCGCTCGTCGGCGAAGGTGCCGTCGTCGTTGAGCTCGGCGTTGGCCTGGGCGATGACGTAGCGGTCCTCCTCGTCGGCGGACAGGTAGTCGACCACGTCGGTGACCTTGCCGTCCTTGACCCGGCGGTACGGGGTCTCGACGAAGCCGAAGGGGTTGATCCGGCCGTAGGAGGCCAGCGAGCCGATGAGGCCGATGTTGGGACCCTCGGGGGTCTCGATCGGGCACATGCGGCCGTAGTGCGACGGGTGGACGTCACGGACCTCCATGCCGGCGCGGTCGCGGGACAGACCGCCCGGGCCCAGGGCCGAGAGACGACGCTTGTGCGTCAGGCCCGAGAGCGGGTTGTTCTGGTCCATGAACTGGCTCAGCTGGCTGGTGCCGAAGAACTCCTTGATGGAGGCGACGACGGGCCGGATGTTGATCAGGGTCTGGGGCGTGATCGCCTCGACGTCCTGGGTGGTCATCCGCTCGCGCACGACGCGCTCCATCCGGGACAGGCCGGTGCGGACCTGGTTCTGGATGAGCTCGCCGACGCTGCGCAGGCGACGGTTGCCGAAGTGGTCGATGTCGTCGACCTCGACCGGCACGTCGCCGACCGGCATGTCCAGCGTGGCCTCGCCGGCGTGCAGCGCGACCAGGTAGTGGATGGTGGCGACGATGTCGTCGATGCCGAGCACCGACTCCTCCAGCGGCGCCTGCAGCCCCAGCTTCTTGTTGATCTTGTAGCGGCCGACCTTGGCCAGGTCGTAGCGCTTGGGGTTGAAGTAGAGGTTGTCCAGGAGGGTCTGGGCGGCCTCCTTGGTCGGCGGCTCGCCCGGGCGCAGCTTGCGGTAGATGTCGAGCAGCGCCTCGTCCTGGTCGGCGGTGTGGTCCTTCTCCAGGGTCGCCCGGATCGACTCGTAGTCGCCGAACTTCTCCAGGATCTCGGCCTCGGTCAGGCCCAGGGCCTTGAGCAGGACGGTCACGCTCTGCTTGCGCTTGCGGTCGACGCGGACGCCGACCTGGTCGCGCTTGTCGATCTCGAACTCCAGCCAGGCGCCCCGGCTGGGGATGACCTTGGCCGAGAAGATGTCCTTGTCAGAGGTCTTGTCGAGGCTGCGCTCGAAGTAGACGCCCGGGGAGCGGACCAGCTGGGAGACGACGACGCGCTCGGTGCCGTTGACGATGAAGGTGCCGCGCGGCGTCATGAGCGGGAAGTCGCCCATGAAGACGGTCTGGCTCTTGATCTCACCGGTGCTGTTGTTGATGAACTCCGCGGTGACGAAAAGCGGGGCGGAGTAGGTCATGTCCTTCTCCTGGCACTCCTCGATGGAGTACTTCTGCTCCTCGAACCGGTGGTCGCGGAAGCTCAGCGACATGGAGCCGGAGAAGTCCTCGATCGGGGAGATCTCCTCGAAGATCTCCTCCAGACCGGAGGTGGTGGGCATGTCGGTGCGGCCCTCGGCCTCGGCGGCGGCGACACGCGCCTGCCAAGCCTCGTTGCCGAGGAGCCAGTCGAAGCTCTCCGTCTGGAGGGCGAGCAGATCTGGGACCTCGAGGGGCTCCCTGATCTTTGCAAAGCTCAGACGGCCGGAAGCCGTACGAGCGGTGGACACAGTCTTCTTCGCAGTGCGCGAGGCAGCCAAGGATTGGTCCTTCCACGGGCCTGATGGGCGGCTAGTTCGGGCGACGGCCAGCCTCTGTCGCGCAGCGCGACGCTGGATGCACGTCGGCCGGCGGGAGCGACGTGGTCAGCAACGGTCAGCGGTGAGCGGGAGCAGGGGCAGGGCAGCGCAAAGCGACAGCATACACATCTCGCGCCCCCAAGTCCAACCGCTCGACCGTGCATCCCTTCGACCTGTTGCGACGGCCCCCACGGGCGCTGCCCGCGGTCCTGGCCACCGCCGTCGGAGGGAACGGCTGTGTCGGTAGGTACTCTGCGCCCGAACAGGGTCCCGCGTCAAGCCCGGGCCACGCGTGTCGCCGGTCGGCGGGGCCCGGCGGGGACGGAACGGGGCCGGGGACGACGACGGGCGGGGCCGCACGCGCAGTGCGACCCCGCCCGTGGCGGGAGCGTCCCGGACCGGCGAGCCGGCCCGGGACGGGCTCACTTGAGGGTGACGGTGGCGCCGGCGCCCTCGAGCTGCTCCTTGGCCTTGTCGGCGGCCTCCTTGTCGACCTTCTCCAGGACCGGCTTGGGAGCGCCGTCCACGAGGTCCTTGGCCTCCTTCAGACCCAGGGAGGTCAGCGCGCGGACCTCCTTGATGACCTGGATCTTCTTGTCGCCCGCGGCCTCCAGGATGACGTCGAACTCGTCCTGCTCGTCCGCGGCGCCCGCACCGGCGTCGCCGCCGGCGGCCGGCGCACCGGCGGCCGCGACGGCGACCGGGGCGGCGGCGGTGACCTCGAAGGTCTCCTCGAAAGCCTTGACGAACTCGGACAGCTCGATCAGGGTCATCTCCTTGAACTGGTCAAGGAGCTCCTCGGTGCTCAGCTTCGCCATGATGGCGTCCTTTCTACTTCTGCCGTGAGTGGCTGTCGTTACAGGTGTCGCTGCTCAGACCGGACGGTCTGCTCAGCCCTCGTCGCCACCCTCGGCGACGTCGGTGGTGGCCGCGGCGTCAGCCTCGGCCGGAGCGGCGTCGGCGGGTGCCTCGGCCTCGCTCGTGGGGGCGGGACCGCCCTGCTCCTCCACCTTCGCGCGCAGCGCGTCGACGACCCTGGCGGTCTGCGACAGCGGTGCGGCGAAGAGGTAGACGGCCTTGCTCAGGTTCGCCTTCATGGCGCCGGCGAGCTTGGCGAGCAGGACCTCGCGGGACTCGAGGTCCGCGAGCTTGGTGATCTCCTCGGGGGTCAGCGACTTGCCGTCGAGGATCCCCGTCTTGATGACCAGGGCCGGGTTGGCCTTGGCGAAGTCACGCAGGCCCTTGGCCGCCTCGACCGGGTCACCGGAGACGAAGGCGATGGCCGTGGGGCCCACCAGGTGCTCGTCGAGGCCCTCGATACCGGCCTCGGCAGCTGCCCGCTTGGTCAGCGTGTTCTTCACCACGGCGTAGGTCGCGTGCTGACGCATCGAGCTGCGCAGCTCGGTGAGCTGGCTCACCGACAGACCGCGGTACTCGGTCAGCACGGCCGCACCGGAGCTGCGGAACTTCTCCGCGAGCTCGGCGATGGCTGCAGCCTTCTGGGGCGTCGCCATGTTGGCCTCCTTCGTCACGTGGTGCCGGCTACCCCCGGGCCCCCTGACGACGAAAGCCCCGGCGCAGGCGCACGGGGCTCGTTGGTCCGTTCCGGTCCGGCGACAGGGGATGTCGCGGGACGCGGCACGGCGGCTCGCATCTCACCTGCGCTGGTCGCCCCGTCGAGGGAACCTTCGGTCGGTGGGCCCCGGTGCTCTCGCACCCGGGCACGCCGACGACCGGCGGTCATGGGTATGCGGCAAGGTTACGGCATACCTGCTCGCCCGCCCAAATCGCGCACCTCGGGGGCCGCGCCGGTGGCGGGAGGCGGTGCCCATCAGGTAGGACTGGCGCATGAAGACGGGACCTCCACCAGCTGCTCGGGGTCGGATGAGCTCCGGCATCACCGACGTCCCGGGCGTGCGCGTGGCGCACGTGACCGTCGGCGGCGGTGACGTCCGCACCGGCGTGACCTGCGTCCTGCCGCGTCCCGACGACCTGCTCGCCCGGCCGGTGACCGCCGCCGCGCACGTCGTCAACGGTTACGGCAAGCCGCTGGGCCTGGCCCAGGTCGCCGAGCTCGGCGAGCTGGAGACCCCGGTGCTGCTGACCAGCACGCTGTCGGTGGGGGCGGCCCACGAGGGCGTGGTGCGGCACCTGCTCGAGCAGCACCCGCGGCTCGGGCGTCCGGGCACCGTCAACCCGGTGGTGCTGGAGTGCAACGACGGACGGCTCAACGACCTGCGCGCCCTCGCCGTCCGTCCCGGGCACGCTGCCGAGGCGGTGCGGCTGGCCGCGTCGCAGCCCGACGGGCACCCGGTGCAGGAGGGCGCGGTCGGCGCCGGTCACGGCATGGTGGCCTTCGGCTGGAAGGGCGGGATCGGCACCTGCTCCACCGCGGTCGACGACGGCTCCTGGCGGGCCACGCTGGGCTGCCTGGTCCTGACCAACATGGGCCGCCCCGAGGACCTGCGGGTGGACGGGCGGCCGGTCTCGGCGTGGCCGCCGGACGCTCCCCCTCTCCCGCCCGCGCTGACCGACACCGTCGCCGGCTCCGTGGTGGTGCTGCTGGCCACCGACGCGCCCCTCGACGCGCGCCAGCTCGGGCGGCTGGCCCGTCGCGCCCAGAACGGCCTGGCGCGCACCGGCGTGCCGACCGACCACGGGTCCGGCGAGTTCGTGCTGGCGTTCAGCACCGTGGCGCCACAGCCCCGCCGGGACGACCGCTGGCTGCGGCCCTGGTTCGCCGCGGTCGCCGACGTGGTCGAGGAGGCGGTGCTGCGCTCGCTGCGAGCGGCGGTGACCACGACCGGACGGGACGGCGTCACGGCATACCGCTGCCCGGCGGTGTGACTCAGGCCAGGGTCACGCCGGCGAGGAAGTGCCAGCCCAGCCACCACCAGAACACCACGACGACCACGCGCGCGGCCGGTTCGCGCATCATCCGGTCCACCAGCTCCGCGGGCCGGTCGAGGAGGTCCGGACGCACGCGCGGGAGCACGACGAGCGTGACGGCGAGGAGCGCCACGGCCAGGTAGGACCACACGGTCACGAGGCCCACGGCTCCCCCTCCCAGCCTCCACGCCGCAGCAGGGCCACGCCGGTCGCCAGCCAGACCACGACGTAGAGCGCGTGCCACCGCGGGTCGTCCAGCAGCGGGTCCAGCAGGTCGGAGATCGACGGCATCGTCGTGTCATCGGTGACCCCGAGCCGGCCGAGGACGAACGAGGTCGCCTCGACCAGCCCGGCAGCCACGACCACCCCGGACCAGAGCAGCGCGGTCCGCCGGGCCCTGGCGCGCTGCTCGCGCCCGCGGGCGTCCCGGAGGGGTCGCCCGCCCGCCCCGTCGCCGACGAGCGCGAAGGCGGTCACCAGGGCGCCGAGCACCGCGAGCGCGACGACCGAGCCGAGGCCGTGGCGGGGCGTCGTCACGAGCACTCCCCCGACGACCAGCGCGGCGGGGAGCAGGAGCGCGAGGGGTGGCCGGGTGCGCAGCGCGCGGCGGCCCCGCAGCGGGCGCAGACCGCCCGGCAGCAGCGCGTCGAGGACGACCAGGGCCAGGGCGCCGGCGAAGACGATGATGTCGACCGGCTCCTGCCGCGCCACCTGGAATCCGGTCGTGACCGCGAGCACCCCCGCCCACGGCGCCGCGCGGGCGGCCCGTGCCCGGTGGGTCCTGGCTCCGCCCATCCCCGGATGCTACGACGACGCCCCCGACGACAGCAGGTCGTCGGGGGCGTCGGTGCGGCCGGGCGGGGCCGGCCGGGGGTCGTTCAGCGACTCACTCGGAGGCGCTGTCCAGCAGGCTGCTCACGCGCGAGGGGTCCAGCGGGATGCCGGGGCCCATCGTGGTGGCCATGGTGGCCTTGGTGATGTAGCGGCCCTTGGAGGAGGCCGGCTTGAGCCGGAGGATCTCGTCGATCGCGGCGCCGTAGTTCTGCACGAGGGCCTTCTCGTCGAAGGATGCCTTGCCGATGATGAAGTGCAGGTTGCTGTGCTTGTCGACGCGGAACTCGATCTTGCCGCCCTTGATGTCGGAGACCGCCTTGGCGGTGTCCATCGTCACGGTGCCGGTCTTGGGGTTCGGCATCAGGCCGCGCGGGCCGAGGACCTTGCCCAGGCGGCCGACCTTGCCCATCAGGTCCGGGGTGGCCACGACGGCGTCGAAGTCGGTCCAGCCGCCGCCGATCCGCTCGATCAGGTCGTCGGAGCCGACCCAGTCGGCGCCGGCCTCGCGGGCGGCCTCGGCCTTGTCGCCGTTGGCCAGCACGACGACGCGGGCCGTCTTGCCGGTGCCGTTGGGCAGGTTGACCGTGCCGCGGACCAGCTGGTCCGCCTTGCGCGGGTCGACGCCCAGGCGCAGGGCGACCTCGACGGTCGAGTCGTACTTGGTGGAGGCGGTCTCCTTGGCCAGGCGCACGGCCTCGACCGGGGTGTAGAACCGGCCGTCCTCGATCTTCTCGGCGGCGGCGCGGTATGCCTTGCTGCGCTTCATGTCACTCCTTGGTCTGGTGGTGGAGCTGTGGTCGGACGGGCCAGCGCAGGCCCTGCCACAGGTGGTGCGTCACTCGGTGGTGATGCCCATCGAGCGGGCGGTGCCGGCGATGATCCGCTTGGCCATGTCCACGTCGTTGGCGTTGAGGTCCTTCATCTTCATCTCCGCGATCTCGGTGAGCTGCGCGTCGGTGAGCTTGGCGACCTTGGTCTTGTGGGGCTCGCCGGAGCCCTTGGCGACGCCGGCGGCCTTCTTGATCAGCTCGGCGGCCGGCGGGGTCTTGGTGATGAAGGTGAACGAGCGGTCCTCGTAGACCGTGATCTCGACCGGGATGACGTTGCCGCGCTGGGACTCCGTCGCGGCGTTGTACGCCTTGACGAACTCCATGATGTTGACGCCGTGCTGACCGAGCGCGGGGCCGACGGGCGGGGCGGGCGTGGCCGCACCGGCCTGGATCTGCAGCTTGATGAAGCCTGCGACCTTCTTCTTGGGGGGCATGGTGCCTCTTCCTTTTTGGTTGTGGGCCGACGCCGTGGGCGATGACCCGGTTGCATTCCCGGCGACGGGGTCGTCGGGGGGTATGGAGTTGTGCGGGCGCGGCCCGCTCCGGCGCCCGGGGCGGTCGGGGCGCAGCCCCGAGGGGCTAGATCTTGGCGACCTGGTTGAACGACAGCTCGACCGGCGTCTCCCGGCCGAAGATCGAGACCAGGACCTTGAGCTTCTGGCTCTCGGGGATGATCTCGGAGATGGTGGCCGGCAGGGTCTCGAACGGACCCTCCATGACGGTGACCGACTCGCCGACCTCGAAGTCGACCTCGGGCTGGGCGCTCGGGGTCAGGCCCTGGGCGGCCGTGCCCTTGGCGGCGGGTGCCGCGGCGGACTCGAAGCTGGGGGCCAGCATGCTGACGACCTCGTCGATCGACAGCGGCACGGGCTGGTGGGCGTTGCCGACGAAGCCGGTCACGCCCGGGGTGTGGCGCACCGCGCCCCACGACTCGTCGGTCAGGTCCATGCGGACCAGGACGTAGCCGGGCATGCGCACGCGGCGCACCTGCTTGCGCTGGCCGTTCTTGATCTCGGTGACCTCCTCCATGGGGACCTCCACCTCGAAGATGTGGTCCTCCATGTTGAGGCTGGTGATGCGGGTCTCCAGGTTGAGCTTGACCCTGTTCTCGTAGCCGGCGTAGGAGTGGACGACGTACCAGTCGCCGTACTTCCCGCGCAGGACCTCCTTGAACTCCTCCAGCGGGTCGGTCTCCGGCTCCTCGTCGGCCGGCGGCTCGTCGGCCGGCTCGTCGTCGGCCGCGTCCTCGTCCGCCGCCTCGTCGGCGACGTCCTCGTCAGCGGGGTCGGGCTCGGCCGGCGGGGCGGCCTCCTCGGCCGTCTCCGGGGACAGGTCCTCCACGGAGGGGTCGGCGCCGTCGAGGCGGTCGTCGTTCTCGGGGGTCTGCTCGGACATGCCCTACTTCCTCAGATCTGGTCAGCCCGGCGCGCTCGCGCCGCGTTGGTGGTGCTGCTCGGTCGGGTCAGGACCCGAAGACGAGGCCCATCACCCACCGGAAGAGCTGGTCGAGGCCGAACACGTAGCCCATGATCGCGGCGACGAAGACGAGCACCACGATCGTGTAGGTGATCAGCTCCTGCCGGGTCGGTTGGACGACCTTGCGCAGCTCGGCCAGCACCTGCTCGACGAAGTTCGCCGGACGGGCAGGCTGCCCGGAGCCGTGCTGGCTGCGGGCGACACCTTCGGTGTCGGGGGCCGGGTTCGCCACGGATCGCCTTCCTCGAGCTGGTTCAGTGGTCGCGACCGGGACGCCGGGGCCGGCGCGCGGTCGTGCACGCAGGGCATGAGGGACTCGAACCCCCAACCGCTGGTTTTGGAGACCAGTGCTCTACCAATTGAGCTAATGCCCTTCACCTTCGGGTGGTCGCGCGCCGGACTGCGTTGGGGGCAGGCTGACGCACGGTGCGAACACCCGAAGAGGCAGTCTACGTGAGCCCCGACCCAGGTGCAAAGATGGGCCGCGTGAGCGAGCAGCAGCAGACATCCTCCCGCATCTCCCGCCGCATCGGCTCCATCGCCGAGTCCGCGACCCTGGCCGTGGACGCCAGGGCCAAGGCGCTGAAGGCCGAGGGGCGGCCCGTCATCGGCTTCGGCGCTGGCGAGCCGGACTTCCCGACGCCCGACTACATCGTCGAGGCGGCGGTCGAGGCGGCCCGCAACCCGGTCAACCACCGCTACTCCCCCGCCGGGGGCCTCCCCGAGCTCAAGGCCGCGATCGTCGCCAAGACGCGACGCGACTCGGGGTATGCCGTGGAGCCGGCCCAGGTGCTCGTCACCAACGGCGGCAAGCAGGCGGTCTACAACACTTTCGCCACGCTGCTCGACCCCGGCGACGAGGTGATCCTGCCCACGCCCTACTGGACGACCTACCCCGAGGCGATCAAGCTGGCCGGCGGCGTGCCGGTGGAGGTCTTCGCCGGGGCGGACGCGGCATACCTCCTGAGCGTGGAGCAGCTCGAGACAGCCCGGACGGAGCGGACCAAGGTGCTCCTGTTCTGCAGTCCCTCCAACCCGACCGGCGCGGTCTACCCGCCCGAGCAGGTCGAGGCGATCGGGCGCTGGGCGCTGGAGCACGGCATCTGGGTGGTGACCGACGAGATCTACGAGCACCTGCTCTACGACGGGGCGCGGGCGCCCTCGATGCCGGTCGTGGTGCCGGAGCTGGCCGACACCTGCGTGGTGCTCAACGGCGTCGCCAAGACCTACGCGATGACCGGCTGGCGGGTGGGCTGGATGATCGGCCCCAAGGACGTGGTCAAGGCCGCGACCAACCTGCAGAGCCACGCCACCTCCAACGTCGCCAACGTCTCCCAGCGCGCCGCCGTCGCCGCCCTGGAGGGGTCGCTGGAGGCCGTCGACGAGATGCGCGCCGCCTTCGACCGGCGCCGTCGCACGATCGTGCAGATGCTGAACGCCATCGACGGCGTGCACTGCCCGGTGCCGCAGGGGGCCTTCTACGCCTACCCGTCGGTCGAGGGCGTGCTGGGCAGGGAGATCCGGGGCAGGCGTCCGCAGACCTCCGCCGAGCTGGCCGCGCTCATCCTCGACGAGGTCGAGGTCGCCGTCGTGCCCGGCGAGGCCTTCGGGCCCAGCGGCTACCTGCGGCTGAGCTACGCCCTCGGCGACGACGACCTCAGGGAGGGCGTCGGCCGGATCCAGGGGCTGCTGGCCGAGGCGCGCTGACGACGGGAGGACCGTCCCTCGCAAAGAGCGTCCCGTGGGAGTGCCGCAGCGCGCAGCACTCCCACGGGACGCTCTTTCTTCCGGGCCGTCCCCGGTCAGTCGGTGCCGAACTCCATCGCGGCCCGGTCCAGGGCCTCCTCGTCGTCCTCGGTCGGGCCGACGCCGCTGGCGATGCGGTCGCCGCCGCCTTCCTCGAGCGCGCCGACGAGCTTGGTGGTGGCCATCCCGAGCGCCGAGGTGCCGCCCGCGTCGCCGTTGCCGAGCAGGCCCATCGCGACGTACTGCTCCAGCCGGGAGCGAGAGTCGGCGATGTCCAGGTTGCGCATGGTCAGCTGGCCGATGCGGTCGGTCGGGCCGAAGGCGGCGTTGGCCACCCGCTCCATCGACAGCTTGTCCGGGTGGTAGGAGAAGGCCGGGCCGTCGGTGGCCACGATCGTGTAGTCGTCCCCGCGGCGCAGCCGCAGGGTGACGTCTCCGGTGACGGCCGAGGCCACCCAGCGCTGGAGCGACTCGCGGAGCATCAGGGCCTGCGGGTCGAGCCAGCGGCCCTCGTACATGAGCCGGCCGAGGCGGCGCCCCTGGGTGTGGTACGCCTCGATCGTGCCCTCGTTGTGGATCGCGTTGACCAGCCGCTCGTAGGCGATGTGCAGCAGCGCCATACCGGGCGCCTCGTAGATCCCGCGCGACTTGGCTTCGATGATGCGGTTCTCGATCTGGTCGGCCATCCCGAGCCCGTGCCGGCCGCCGATGGCGTTGGCCTCCATGACCAGCCGCACCGCGTCGCCGCCGAAGTCGTCGCCGTCGATGGCGACGGGGCGTCCGTGCCGGAAGCTGACCGTGACCGTCTCGGGCTCGATGTGCACGGACTCGTCCCAGAACGGCACGCCCATGATCGGCTCGACGATCTCCATGGAGGTGTCCAGGTGCTCGAGCTTCTTGGCCTCGTGGGTGGCGCCCCAGATGTTGGCGTCGGTGGAGTAGGCCCGCTCCTTGCTCGCCCGGTAGGGCAGGTCCCGCTCGGTCAGCCACTGGCTCATCTCGTCGCGGCCGCCGAGCTCGGCGACGAAGGCCTCGTCCAGCCAGGGCTTGTAGATGCGCAGGTTGGAGTTGGCCAGCAGGCCGTAGCGGTAGAAGCGCTCGATGTCGTTGCCCTTGAAGGTGGAGCCGTCGCCCCAGATGTTGACGCCGTCCTCCTTCATCGCCTGGATGAGCATGGTGCCGGTGACGGCCCGGCCGAGCGGGGTGGTGTTGTAGTAGAACCGCCCTCCCGAGCGCAGGTGGAAGGCGCCGCAGGCAAGGGCGACCAGGCCCTCCTCCACGAGCTCGGCGCGGACGTCGACGAGACGGGCGATCTCCGCCCCGTAGGCCAGGGCACGGCCCGGGACCCCGTCGATGTCGGGCTCGTCGTACTGACCGATGTTGGCCGTGTAGGTGCAGGGCACGGCGCCCTTCTCCCGCATCCACGCGACCGCGACCGCCGTGTCCAGACCGCCGGAGAAGGCGATCCCGACACGTTCACCGACAGGGATGCTCGTCAAGACCTTGGACATGAGGGACAGTGTATGCGCTGAACCGCATAGATATTCAATCCGCAGGTCAGCGCGGTATGGAGCGTCCGTCTCGATGGGCCTCTGTCCAGGGTGTACCGGCCTTGCGGGGTAAGGACGCTTGTATATACTTGGCGTATCTAGCGCAAGGAGGGCAGATGACCACGACCCGGCTCTTCCGCAGCAACCGCACCCAGGCGGTCAGGTTGCCCAAGGAGGTTGCCTTCCCGTCGGACGGGGAGGTCTCGATCACCGTCGAGGGCGAGGCCCGCGTCATCGTGCCCGTCGGCTCGTCCTGGGACCGGTTCTTCGACAGCCTCGAGGACCTCGACGTCGAGTTCCCGGACCGCGACCAGCCGGTGCACCAGGAGCGTGACTGGTCGTGACCGTGCCCCGCTTCCTGCTGGACACGAGCACGGCCATCGAGGTCCTGCGCGGTCGTCGCCCCGACCTTCGGGAGCGCTTCAACGCGCACGCCGAGGAGCTCGTGACCTCCACGGTCGTCGCCACCGAGCTGCTCTACGGCGCCAACCGGTCGACCGCCCCGGACAGGCTGCGACGCCATGTCGAGTGGTTGCTGGACCTCGCCGAGCCGCTGACCTTCGACGAGGCCGCGGCGACCCATGCTGCCGACGTGCGTGCCGAGCTCGCGGCGGCAGGGACGCCGATCGGCTCCTACGACACGCTCATCGCCGGCCACGCGCGCTCGCGAGGCTTGCTGGTGATCACGCAGAACGCGAAGGACTTCGCCAGGGTGCCGGGCCTGCGGTGCACCGAGTGGGCCTGACGAGAGCATCCACACCCACGCTGTACACGGCGGCGCGCCTCGTGGCTCACGGCCCGCGGCACTCCTTCCCTACTCGTCGCCGCGCAGCTGGAAGTTCTGCAGCCGCCACCCGGCGAACGCGACGCCCCCCACGAGCACGACCACCGCCGCGACCACGGCGTAGGTGAGGCCCATGTCGACCGGCATGTCCAGGTCGGCGACCGCCTGCGCGATCCGCTGGGTGAAGGACTGCACGGAGACGTAGCGCACGCCCGACAGCAGCGAGCCCAGCGCGCGCTCCAGGATCAGGGCATAGACCAGCCCGGCGATCATCCCGTGCCGGGTCGCCGCCGACATCGCGCTGAACAGCGCCGTGTAGAGCACCGCCCCGACCGCCCCGGCCAGCGCCGACCCCAGGACCCATCGGGTGCTCACCCCACCGGCGAGAGCCGCCGCGGCCAGACCGCCGCCGC